>VHDE01000026.1 GCA_016871515.1 Verrucomicrobiota bacterium | reverse complement strand
GGAACTGGTCCATGCCGATCAACAACGCCGCCACTGGCGCGGTTTGATCGCCCAGGAGGTCTTAAGTGACCCCCTGATGCTTGCGGCGGTGCAGTTGTGCGGCGTGCGCGATCTGACCGCCTTTGCGTTCTTTGCGGTTAAAGTGCTTTTTCCAGGTTTACGCGTCATCCAGGCTCGCGATGGCGGCGCGCAATTGGTCGGTGATGAACTGCTGATATTCGGGTGCAACGATTTTCCGGCTGTCCGCTTGGGAGACGTAAAACGTGTCGATGGCTGCGCCTTTCTCGGTGCAAATCTTCGCCACGCAAATATCGAGGTTTAGTTCGGAGAATGTCTGGGAAATGATGTAAAGCACCCCAACTCGGTCTTCGGTTTCAATATCAATGATCGTGTAGTAATCCGAGGTTGCATTGTCGAAGCGAACGGTCGTTGGAATGCGTTCATCGCCTGGAGATTTGTAGAGCGGCGCCGCCACCTTGAGGCGGGCGATCAAGGCAGGCAGATCGAGATGGCCGGTCAGGCTCGCGTGAAGCAACTTCTCAAACTTCACGCATTCGTCTCGATTGGCCAAGAGTCCAGTCTTTGCATCGGTAACGAAAAATGTGTCGAGGATAATCCCATCAGTGCGCGTGTAGATTTCAGCGCTTAGAATGTTCAGGCCGGCTGCAGTCAGACAACCGGTAATCTTACTGAACAGCCCGGCCCGGTCCCAGGTGCAGATATGGACCGCTGTGTAGCCACGATCCGGTTCGTCGTGCCAGGTGACGACGGGTTCGAGGGCTTTGTCTTGTTCGTCGATTTGCAAACGCATGAATTGGTGAGCCAGGGTGAGATCGGCCAGGACTTCTTTGGCGGAATGGACCTGAAAATAGCGGGGCGGCAGATGATCAAAGTGCGCTTGCAATTCTTCTTCGGAAAACGTCGCGGGCATGAGCTCTCGAATTTGTTCCGCGAGCAATTCGCGCTGTTTCTCCTGTGCCAAAACAAAGTCGGTCGCGCCCGTCAGTACGTGCATCGCTTTGCTGTGAAGGGTCAGAAGCAGGGAATCTTTGAACCCGTTCCATAACTGACTGCTGGTGCCCTGCGAATCAGCGAAGGTGTGCAGCGTCAATAGGCAAAGATTTTCGGCAGTTTGAATTTGACTGGCAAAATTGCGAATGACTGTGGGGTCGTCCAGGTCGCGTCTCTGTGAGATTTGCACCATGGTGAGGTGATTCTCGATGACGAGTTGCAACGTATGGGCTGTGGCGCCGTCCAGTCCGAGACGCTTGGCGGCGTTGAGGGCGAGTCTTCCGCCACTTTCGGCATGATTGTCGTCCGGGAGCGCTTTGCCCGCATCGTGCAAGAGGAGAGCCAAGTAAAGCATAAACGGCCGTTCCAACTGCTGAAACATTTGACTGTAATTGCGGAACGGCGGTTCTTTGGCTTCCCAGATTTGGTCGAGCTTCTCGAGACAGACCAAAGTGTGTTCGTCGGCCGTGTACTGATGATAAAACTCGTGTTGGACCAGGCACGTGAGCCGTCCGAATTCCGGCAGGTAACGTCCCAGGAAATCGACTTCATGCATCACACGCAATATTGGAGCGACATTGCCACGCTGGTTGAGAATCTCGAGGAACGTTTCGTGAATGTGCTGGTCGCGCAAAAAGGCACGGTCCATCAGCGAGAGGCTATGGCGAATCAGCTGGCCGAGGTCCGGATGCAGTTTGAGCCCTCGCTGTTGCGCATAGAGAAAAACGCGCATGAGCCGGCGGGGCTGTTCCTTAAAAACACGCGGAGAAGTCGGGCGAATCTCTCCGTCCACACATTTGAAGCCGTCGACCAATTGCTGAAGAGCGCGCTGGCGGCCTGTGCGAATAAACTGACGCAACGAAGGCAAGCGCTTGGGCTGCGGCAACAACGCGAGTCTCTGTTCCACCGTGCGTGTGATCAGGTAGATATTGCGCATGTGGGTATAGACATCGCGCATGAAATGTTCGAGGCGCTTGCTCGGAGAACGTTCGGTGTAGCCCAGGTTATGGGCGATGGCCGGCTGCAAGCTTTTCGGAAGCACATCCACGGCCCGCCCGGCGTGGTAATGCAGTTCGTTTCGGACCCAGAGCAAGAAATCGTACGCGGCTTCGAGCTGTTTGACTTCGCTGGCATTGATCATTTCCCGCCTCTGCAATTCACGAAGCGATCGGACGCGATACTTGAAAAACGACAGCCAAAGCAGGTTTTGGTAATCGCGTAATCCACCGCAGCCATTTTTGATGTTCGGCTCCTGCATGCAGGCGGAATTGCCAGATTTGGTCCGCCGCGTTTCCTGATCGCTGATGCGAGCGTCGATGTAACTCTGTTCAAAGCCGCGGACGCACTTGGCCAGGACAACCATTAGCATCCGATCGAACAGAGCCTGATCACCGGTCACGAGACGCGCTTCGATCAGCGAGGTTTTCGATTGCATGTCGCTGTTGGCGATCTTGACGCAATCCTCGATGCTTCGCACCGAATGCCCCACTTTTAGTCCGACATCCCAAAGCGTGTAAAGCAGACCATCGGTCAGCGCGCTCATCTGCGCGTTCGGTTTGCCATTCGAGACAAGATCGCCGGAATGAAGAAACATAATGTCGATGTCGCTGTGCGGATTGAGCTCGCCCCGGCCGTACCCGCCAATGGCGACCAAGGCCAGCGGCGGTGTTTTCTTCGCCGGCGCCAACTGGCTTTGGATGGCCTCCATCAAATACCGCAGTAACACGTCGATGACAGCCGCTTGAGCGTGGCAAACCTCGCGTCCGCCCGCGCCGGCCCGATGAAGCATTTTCAAGCGGTGCCTTTCCAGCTTGAGAAAGTTCTTGTACCGCGCCACTTCTTTGTTGGGCTGGTGGTTAGGCGGCAAAGGCAGCCGCCGAGCGGCATCCGATTCAATCTTTTCCAGCAACGTCGGCATCTATCCGCACCATAGGTCAGAAGTCCAAACGAACGCAAGCGAACGGTGGCCATTCTCGCGGTGGGAGCGCGCTGCGTCTGGAGCGATTGAAAGACGCGCGGACTCGGCGGTCCGCGCTCCCATCGCGAGAAGGCAAACCAACCTTGTTCGGAATTTGGTGTTGATAGTATGATTATTCAATGGCTGCGAACCTCGACCCGGACGCGCAACTCATGCTTCGTGTAAAGCAGGGGGATATGACTGCGTTTGAGGAGTTGGTCGAGAAGTATCGCCAGCCGGTGATCAACCTGATCTATCGGACGCTCCCGGACGCCACCGAAGCCGAGGACTTGGCTCAGCATGTTTTTCTGCAAGTGTTTAAGTCGGCTCACCGTTACTTGGTCTCAGCGAAGTTCTCGACCTGGCTTTATACAATCGCTCGCAACTTGTGCCTCAACGAAATCCGTCGCCGCTCGCGTCACCCTGCCGAATCCCTGGACGTCAGCCATCCTGACAACGAGGACCAACCTCTGCGGCAGTATGAAGATACAAAAAACTACTCGCCACCCGATCTGCTGCTGCAGGACGAACTGACGCAAAAGATTGAACAAGCCCTGGCCGAACTGCCTGAAAATCAACGGACCGCAATTTTGTTGTTTCGCGAAGATGAGATGTCGTACGAGGAGATAGCCGAAGTGCTTGGATGCTCCTTATCGGCCACCAAGTCGCTCATTCATCGTGGTCGCGAGACTTTAAAGCAAAAGCTGAAACCGTACATGCGGACTGGAACTTGGCGGGAAACCGGATATTGAAAGATTTGGCGCAAACATGAAGCAACTTTACCGCGTGCACGGTTTTAGAAAGAAAGGCGACAATGCAAGGCTCAGAATATAACGAACTATTAAAAGCGGGCCTTCAGCGCAAGCTGACGGCTGATGAAGAGGCGCGCTTGCTCGCGCAGTTCGCCGACCGACCTGACGAGCGTGCCCTTTGGGAGGAAGAGATCAGCTTGAATCGTCTGCTCGGGCGGCTGCCTGATGTTCCAGTCTCGTCGAACTTTACGTCACAAGTACTGCAACTCGTCGAACGCGAGAGACGGCCGGGTGTTCGGTCTGCGGAATTCGCCGTTCCATGGTGGAAGCCGTGGCTTTCGTTAGGTTGGGCTCGGGGAGCAGCTGTGGCTGCTGCGATATTCTCTGTAAGCGGCTTTTCCTATCACCAGTATCAACGTTATGTGCGCCAGGAAGTGGCTCGCAGCGTTGCTGAGGTGTCACGCATCACGCCTCCCAGCATTGAGATGCTCGAGAATTTTGAGGCGATCCGGCGCTTGAACCCGGCTCCCCAGAAGGTTGATGTCGAACTGCTCGCCGCTCTGCAGTGATCGTGTTTAGTATGCGTTGCTTCCTTCGGTCAGTCTGTTGCTCGTTCATTCTTGCGAGTGGACTCGTTTGGGCTCAACCAGTCGGTCAAAATCCCGCGGGCCCTCAAGAAAAACCGTCCAGTGACTCGGTGGCGACGACGATCCGAACTCCGCCTCTTCCACCGGTCGATTTCCGACAGTTGCTGGCGTTAAAGCCAGAAGAACAGCAGCGCGTGTTGGCGAGCAAGCCGGAACCGAAGCGCAGGCTGCTGCAATCGAAATTGCGAGAATATCAGGGGCTTTCGCCGGAAGAACGCGACGCCAGATTGCGGTTGGTCCAGTTGCATCTTTATCTGCCTGCGCTGATGAAGCTGGCCCCCACGAATCGCGCCGTCATATTAAGGTCGATACCTTCGGAGGATCAAAAGCTCATTGAAGAACGCCTGGAGCAATGGGACCTTTTGCCAAAGGATCTGCAAAAGGAAGCTTTAGATCACGAGATGGCCCTCCATTACTTTCTTCGCTTTGAGTCGGGCGGGCCTGTCGAAACGCGCATTACAACCGCGCCGGTGGGTTACCGCCAACTGGATGGAAAATTGGAACAATGGCGCGCGTTGAAGCCGGAAAAGCGCGAACGAATGTATCAGCACTTTCAACGGTTCTTCGAATTGCCGCCCAAACAAAAGGAGAAAATCTTAGATACATTGGAAGAGCTGTCAGAGGCAGAACGTCAGCAAATGGAGAATTCGCTGCAAACCTTTGAACGGTTGCCTCCTGAACAACGGAAGGCATGTATTGAATCGTTCCGGCAGTTCGCGAACATGACGAAGGCCGAACAGGATCAATTTTTGAAAAACGCCGAACGCTGGAAAGCGATGTCCGCTCGCGAACGTGAAACCTGGCGCAACCTCACCACGCTTTTTCCAAGCCCAGGACCTCCGATGCCTCCGGGCGCCCCCGGGTTTCGGCCTGCCCCAGCTCTTCCAGGAGAGAAAGCGCCTGTTGGCAGCAATACGAATAAACTTCCGGCCCTGCCCGGCGACGTTCGCCAACCCTAGGGCTTCGCACAGCCCTAAACTTTCAGGACCGCACCATTCACGCTGCAGAAATGTCCAGATGTCGAACTGGCTCCAAAGTTCGAATGGGTTCCGCCATGTCGAATGTTCTGCAGCGTGAACGCTGCGGTCCGCTCTTGTCAGTGACCCGGATGAGCCGTAAGTTGCCCCCGCGTGCATAGCATTGCTTTCGAGATCGGTGGCATCACCATTTATTGGTATGGCATTTTCGCCGCTTTGGGGTTTTTAGCTGCGTTTTGGACGGCCGCGCGCCGCGCGCCGCGCGAAAAGTTAACACCCGAAGCCATCACCGATCTCGCTCCCTGGCTTATTGGCGGCGCTATTGTGGGCGCGCGAGCCTTTTACGTTGTCAGCTATTGGAACGAAGAATTTGCGGGCAAACCGATCTTGGAAATCTTCATGCTGCGGCGCAGCGGCCTGGTCTATTACGGCGGGCTGGCCGGCGCATCCTTGGCGACCATTCTTTACGCGCGCATCAAAAAATATCCGCTCTGGAAAATCGCGGACATCATTGCGCCCAGCATCGCTTTAGGCCACGCCGTTGGCCGCATCGGGTGTTTGATGACGGGATGCTGCTATGGCCGGCCGACGAATTTGCCGTGGGCCATTCATTTTCCAGCCGGGCATTGGACGCAAGGACAAGGAGTGCATCCGACACAGATTTACGAAGCTCTATTGAACTTCGCGCTTTGTGGAACGTTGCTTTGGTTGTACCGGCGAAAACGTTTCGATGGGCAGATATTCGCCAGCTATCTTGTGATCTACGCTGTGCTGCGGACCGTTGTGGAAATGTTCCGAGGAGATTATGCCGTTCACTATCTCGGCGGAATTGTCACGCCAGCCCAACTGGTCAGCGCTGTCATCCTGTCACTCGGCGTCATTCTCTTCTGGAAACTGCAAGGCAGTCGTAGAACAGGCGTCCCGCCTGTCTAAACGATCATGTGTGCCGGACAGGCGGGACGCACTGTCCTACGTGTTCATGGCTTCGCGTAACGAAACGATTATCGTCGAACAGTCGCTGCCGAACGTGCGACTGGACACGTTTCTGCGCGAGCAATTCCCCGCCGTTTCGCGCGGAAATATCCAACGGCTGATCGAGCAAGGGGAAATCAAAGTAAACGGTCGACCGGTCAAACCAACTCACAATCCCCGCCAAGGTGAGCGGATCGATGTGCATTGGCCCGAGCCTAAATCAGCTATCGCGGCGCCCGAAGCTATTCCCTTGGACATCTTATTCGAAGACGCCGATTTGGTCGTTGTTAACAAAACACCTGGCTTAGTCGTGCATCCAGCGGCTGGCCACGATGACCATACATTGGTCAACGCGCTGTTGCATCATTGTCGTGGCCAGCTCAGCGGTATCGGTGGCGTGGCTCGCCCTGGAATTGTCCATCGTCTCGACAAGGACACGAGCGGTTGTCTCGTTGTGGCAAAGAACGACGCGGCTCATTTATCGTTGGCTGAGCAATTCGCCGGACGGCAGGTCGAGAAGAGTTATCGAGTGTTGCTCTGCGGGCAGCTTGCGAAATCTGCCGGCGAAATTCGCGCCGCCATCGCGCGACATCCAACACATCGCAAACGGATGGCAGTGACCGACGGCCATGGACGTGAAGCTTGGACGAGCTACCGCATTTTGGAACGACTCAACGGAGCCACTTTGGTTGAAGCAACGTTACACACGGGGCGAACGCATCAGATTCGGGTTCACTTTCACCATCTCGGCGCGCCAGTCGTCGGCGATGACGTTTACGGGAACCGCCAAAACAAGCGACTGCAGGAAGTGACGGGCTACGTTGCTGCGCGCCAAATGCTGCACGCGTTTCGGCTATCGTTTGATCACCCTCGCACACGGAAGAGACTCGTTTCTGAAAGTCCGTGGCCGAAGGATTTTCAGGAAGCGTTGCAGGCGTTGCGCGAGCGCTAAAAACAAGCGGGTTGAGAACACGAGATCGCGAAGAACGCAAAGACGTTCCGAGGAGTCAATTCTTTGCGACCTTTGCGGTCTTCGTGTTCAAAAGAGTGCCGCTTAGGAAAAGCAATTCCAGTTTCGTCAGGCGCGCCGGCCTTGACGCCGTATTGGTTTGCTGGCAGTGAAGAGCTATGGGTGAAATCGCCGTTACTATTGAATTGGAGAATTCTGTTGATCGCTCGCGGCAGGAAAACAGCCAGTTCAAGAAGACCAGGTGCGGCGTTACTCAATGAATGCTGTGGCGGATAACGGAGCAGTCGTGCTGGCCATACCGCAAGACATCCCTAAAACTCAAACGCGCGGGCGCGGTCGAGGGTTAAAAGCGATGCTCGTCAAATGAGCGTCGAACAAATAGTCGGTTTATCTCTGGCATTGCTCGTGATGTTTATTGGCCTGGCGGGAAGTCTTCTCCCAGGAATTCCGAGCACGCCCTTGGTCCTGGCCGCGGCGGTTGGCCATCGCTTCTATTTTGGTGACGCCAGCGCGAGCAATCTAGTTCTGGTCATCCTTGTCGCTCTGGCCTTGCTGTCATTGGGCCTCGATTATCTCGCGAGCATGGTTGGAGCGAAGAAGCTCGGAGCCACGTGGCGCGGAATGGTCGGCGCGGTGCTCGGCGCGTTGGTCGGTTTGTTTTTCAGTTTGCCGGGAATCATCCTTGGCCCATTTTTGGGCGCCCTGCTTTTTGAAATGATTGGAGGCCGAGAATTTGAGGAGGCTGCCCGTGCCGGTGTTGGAGCTCTGATTGGGTTGTTGGTTGGCGCGGTGGGAAAATTGGCGTGTTGCGTCACAATGATCGCGGTCTTTTCTTACAGCGTCGCGACTCGTTCTGGAAGCACCGCAGAGGCGAAGCTTCTTGAAGGGCTGATTCAGGCGTGGATTTGAATTGCGGAGGATCCAGAATTCCCCTTTGACTCGAATGCCGGCTTCGCTATGCTTCGCGCCTGTTTGATTTATGGCTAAGCTAACGGTTCGTGATTTGAACGTGCGCGGCAAACGTGTCTTTGTCCGCGTCGATTTTAACGTACCGATGGAGGACCAGGATGGCCAGATGGTCATCAACGACGCGACTCGGATCAGGGAAACTTTGCCAACGATCGAGTTGCTCGTCGAAAAGGGAGCACGCGTGATTCTAGCCGCGCATCTCGGGCGTCCGAAAGGAAAGCGCGAACCTTCCATGTCGCTTCGCCCGGCAGCCGCGAAATTGGCGGACTTGATTTGCCGTCCCGTGGCGTTCGTCGACGATTGCATTGGGGAGAAGGTGGAAAAGACCGCTGGTTTGCTTCAGCCGGGGGACTTGTTGTTGCTCGAGAATCTTCGTTATTACAACGAGGAGGAAGCGAATGATCCTGGGTTTGCCGCGGCCTTGGCCAAACTCGGCGACGTCTATGTGAACGACGCGTTTGGCGCAGCGCACCGCGCTCATGCCTCAACCGAAGGAATGGCTCGAGTCATCGCGGCTCGCGGTGATCCATGCGCGGCCGGTTTGTTGATGGAGCGCGAATTGAAGTTTTTGGGCGAGGAATTGGAAAATCCCGCCCGGCCGTTCGTCGTAATTTTAGGAGGGGCGAAGGTTTCCGATAAAATTAATGTCATTGACCGATTACTGGAGAAAGCAGATGCGATCCTGATTGGCGGAGCCATGGCTTACACCTTCAAGCTGGCGCAGGGCCTCAAGGTAGGGAGATCATTGGTTGAAGCAGACAAAATTGACGTCGCGCGGGCAGCGATGGAGAAGGCGAAAACACGGGGAGCACGATTTTTGTTGCCCGTGGATGACGTGGTGGCGAATCCGGTTGATACCGGCAAGGTCAACAAGAAAGGCAAGCCGGTTATTGAAATGCAGAATCCGCGCGTCCACAGTGGCGGGAATCTTCCCGATGAAAGTGGCGGTGTTGATATCGGGCTGGAAACTGTCAAGCGTTATGGGGAAGTCATCCGCAGCGCCAAGACGATCCTTTGGAATGGACCGATGGGGATATTTGAGGACCCGCGTTTTGCCGACGGGACCTTTGCCGTCGCGCGTCTCGTGGTCGAAGCGTCTCACAAGAATGGAGCCAAAAGCATTATCGGCGGCGGTGACAGCGTGAAAGCGCTGCATAATGCAGGTTTGGGCGATCAAGTGACATTTATGAGCACTGGCGGCGGGGCGAGCTTGGAATTTCTGGAAGGCAAAGAATTGCCTGGGGTCGCGGTGTTGTCAGACAAGCAAAGTGAACGTGGTTAGGTATGGATAAAGAACGCAAGCTCATTATCGCCGGCAACTGGAAGATGAATAAGACGGTGGCCGAAGCTCTCGACCTCGTCCAAGGTCTCAAGCGCGAACTTGGATCGGTGAAGGAAGTTGATATCGTCGTTTGCCCGCCCTTTACCGCGATTGCCGAGGTTTCGAAAGCGATTCTGGACTCGAATATCCGGCTCGGGGCGCAAAGCATGAGCGAACATATTGGCGGCGCTTACACCGGCGAGATCGCGGCCGGAATGCTGAAGGAATTTTCCGTGCGCTATGTTATTTTGGGTCACTCAGAACGACGGCAGTACCAGGGAGAATCCGATGCGCTGATCGCAAAGAAAGCTTTGGCCGCGCATGCTGCCTCGCTGAAGCCGATTGTGTGCGTCGGCGAGACGCTCAACGAACGTGAGGCTGGGGAAACGGAAGCTGTCGTTGCCAGACAGCTTCAACTCGGATTGGCCAGGTTGAGCAAGGCGCAGATGGAAGAGACGGTCATTGCTTACGAACCGGTCTGGGCCATTGGCACAGGACGGAACGCAACCCCGGAACAGGCCCAAACGGTGCATGCGTTTATTCGGCGTTCCCTGGCGGCGCAGTTCAATGACGCGGTTGCCAAACGCGTGCGAATCCAATACGGTGGCAGTGTGAAGCCTGCTAATGCGCGCGAATTGATGGGCCAGCCCGATGTGGATGGCGCCCTGGTTGGCGGGGCTTCGCTGGAGATCCGGAGCTTTTCGGACATTGTTAAGAACTCCATTTAGTGAAAGATTAGCCATATGAGTTTGTTGATTGTTTTTTTGACGTTCGTGCTGGTGTTAAACTGTCTCCTTTTGATGCTGTTAATTTTGATTCAACTGCCGAAAAAAGAGGCGGGTGCAGGATTGGCATTTGGCGGAGGCGCTACAGACGCGCTGTTCGGCGCAGGCTCCGGCAACGCACTGACAAAGATGACGAAGTATGCTGCGACGTTTTTCGTCGGTCTATCGCTGACACTCTCCCTATTGAACGCTTACCGAAGTAAAGAAGGCGGTCGGCTCCTCGAAAGAGCTGTCGAACAAGCTGCCGGCGCCCTTACGCCGACTCCACCAGCGACCGGCACAAGCACTCCGTTAACGACAACCCTTCCGGCTCCCCCGCAAGCTTCTCCCGCTGTTCCTGTGGAAGCGGCGCCACCAACAACCAATCCGCAGGGCACGCCTCCCGCGACGACACCGGCGCCTGCGCCGCCTGGAACACCAGCCGCGAATCCCACGGAGCCGCCTAAGTAAGTAGGTAAGTAG
This sequence comes from Verrucomicrobiota bacterium, assembly GCA_016871515.1. Classification (GTDB taxonomy): domain Bacteria; phylum Verrucomicrobiota; class Verrucomicrobiia; order Limisphaerales; family SIBE01; genus SIBE01. The sequence goes on along the minus strand of VHDE01000026.1, from coordinate 45,650 downwards.
GGCAGAGCTTTCCCAAAGCTCGTCGTAAGCTTGATCGTAGCGCAGAAGTGCAACTCTGCCCTAGGACGGCGGCATGTTCTGAATGGTCGTGCCGGCCAGACGCGCCCATGACTTCCCGCACGGCCGCGCTTTCACAATTTCCTTGGAAACCGCTCTTGAAATGTTAAGCGTGACACGCGTCACGTTGATGTATTAGCGCCGAACGTAAGGCTAACTGGCAGCCTTCACTCTCGCCGATTTTCAAGCCGCAGTGAAACTCTGCATTACGCCAACGATCCCGCGGATTTAGTGGATCTAGTGTTGAAGCTTGAGCTTACCGTTGACACGTCTTCGACCTTTGTTAGATTCGCCGCTCCGGTCGGGAAAATTTCCCAATAACACGACAATCGAATCTTTGAATTTTGAATTTGTTTATGGCGAAAGCAGCGAAATCACCCAAATACGTTTACCTTTTCGGCAACAAAAAAGCCGATGGCAGCGGCTCGATGAAAGCCCTTCTCGGCGGCAAAGGCGCTAACCTTGCCGAGATGACTCGCATCGGTTTGCCGGTGCCTCCTGGGTTCACGATTACGACAGAGGTTTGCACGTACTATTACGCCAACAAGAGGCAGTATCCCAAGCAACTTCAGGCTCAGGTCGAAGCGGGCGTCGCCAACATGGAAAAGATTCTAGGCAAGAAACTTGGCGACCTGGACAAGCCTTTGCTCGTCGCAGTTCGCTCCGGCGCCCGCGATTCGATGCCGGGCATGATGGATACAATCCTTAACCTCGGCTTGAACGATCAAACGGTTTTGGCGTTAGCCAAAGCCAGCAACAACGACCGGTTCGCCTGGGATTGTTACCGCCGCTTCATCCAAATGTACGGCGATGTCGTGATGGGCGTTCAAAAACTTCCCGGCGAAGATCACGAGCCGTTCGAGACTGTCATTGAGGGCCTCAAACACGAGTTGTTTCCGACCGAGCACAACGTGGAGGACACACGGATCGATGCGATTGGGTTGAAAGAGTTGGTGAAGCGATTCAAAGCGCTCGTCAAAGAACGCACCGGCCGCGAATTCCCGTCCAATCCGTGGGACCAGTTAAAGGGAGCGGTCGGCGCCGTGTTCGGTTCCTGGATGAACGACCGAGCTATTGTTTACCGGCGCAAATATGGCATTCCGCACGAGTGGGGCACAGCCGTCAATGTGCAAGCCATGGTCTTCGGCAACACCGGGGATCGATCAGGTTCGGGTGTTGCATTCACGCGCGATCCTGCCACCGGTGAGAAGATCTTTTACGGCGAGTTCCTGATGAACGCACAAGGCGAAGACGTCGTCGCCGGTGTGCGCACTCCACAAGCCGTCGCGAAGCTCAAGGACGTGATGCCGTCCGCTTACGGCGAACTCGAAAACATCCGCAAGACGCTCGAAAGTCATTTCAAGGATATGCAGGACTTCGAGTTTACCATCGAGGACGGAGTCGTGTTCATGTTGCAAACGCGCAATGGCAAACGGACCGGTCTGGCCGCGGTTCGCATTGCGGTCGAGATGGTGAAAGAGAAGTTGATCAATTGGGAACAAGGCATTCAACGCGTCCCTTCCGAGCAATTGGAGCAAGTGCTCGCGCCGATCTTTGACCGCACCGCCGTCAAGTCGGCCCAAGTTATCGCGCGGGGTTTGCCGGCCGGGCCAGGCGCCGCTACTGGACGGATTTATTTCAACGCCGAACGCGCCGTCGAAGCCGCCGACAACGGTGAAAAGGTATTGTTGGTGCGCGTCGAAACGTCGCCGGAAGATTTGCGCGGCATGATTGCAGCGGAAGGAATTCTTACGGCGCGCGGCGGTGTTAGTTCGCACGCCGCTCTCGTCGCACGGCAAATGGGCAAGGTCTGCGTTTGTGGCGCCAGCGAACTCAATGTCGATTACACTGCGAAGACGCTGACGGTGAATAGCCTCACTCTCAAGGAAGGCGACTATCTCTCCATCGATGGGACCGCTGGCGAGGTCTATGCCGGCGAATTGAAGACGGCGGCTTCCGAGATCATCCAAGTGCTCGTCGAAAAATCACTCAAGCCGAGCCAGAGCCAGACCTGCCAGTACTTTGCCCAATTGATGGAATGGTGCCGCAAAGCGACGCGGCTCCAAGTCCGCACGAATGCCGACACGCCGGAACAAACGGCCAATGCGGTTGCGTTCGGCGCCACGGGAATTGGGCTCTGCCGCACGGAACACATGTTTTTTGAAGGCGATCGCATCGACGCGATGCGCGAAATGATTTTGGCGGACAAGACCGAAGACCGCAAAAAGGCGCTGGCCAAGCTGCTGCCCTACCAGCGGGAGGATTTTGTCGGCATGTTCAAAGAACTGAAAGGTCTGCCTGCGACGATTCGCTTTTTGGATCCGCCGCTGCACGAATTCCTCCCGCACGATCATGCCGCTCAAAACGCGCTGGCTAACAAGCTTGGTGTGAGTGTCGATCACATCGCCAAGCGGGTTCATGAGTTGCACGAATTCAATCCGATGCTCGGCCATCGCGGTTGCCGGCTTGGCATTGTTTACCCGGAGATTAGTGAAATGCAGGCCCGCGCCGTGTTCGAAGCTGCTGCCGACGTGCAAAAGAAAGGAATCAAGGTCAAACCCGAAATCATGATTCCGCTGGTTGGCTTCCCGAAGGAATTGCAACTGCAACTTGAGGTCGTGCACAGGGTCGCGAAAGAGGTCTCATCGGAGAAGAAGATCAAAATCAATTACCTGGTTGGAACGATGATCGAGATTCCGCGCGCCGCTTTGATCGCCGATGACATCGCGGAGGACGCCCAATTCTTCAGTTTCGGCACGAATGACCTTACCCAAACCACGCTCGGCATGAGCCGCGACGATTCCGGATCATTCCTCGGGAAGTATCAGGAACTGGAAATCGCCAAGAAGAATCCGTTTGCTTCCGTGGACCAAACCGGCGTCGGCAAGTTAATGCAAATGGCGTGTGAACTGGGACGCAAGACACGGCCCGACATCAAGCTTGGCATTTGCGGCGAGCATGGTGGCGATCCTGACAGCGTGAAGTTTTGTCATCGCATCGGCTTGAGTTACGTCAGTTGCTCACCGTTCCGCGTGCCCATTGCCCGTCTCGCTGCGGCGCAAGCGGCGCTGGAAGAGAAAAAGGCAGCGCCTGCAAAGAAGAAGTAATCGCGTGCAACCAGCCTCGAGCAGTTGCCCGGTCTCTCGCTGAACCTCCTGGGATGTAGTACCGCTTTGAGGCGGCAGTGTCTGCCGACGCCGCAACAGATTGCCGATTGCCATCCCACCGGCTCAAGCCCGGACTACATGCTGCAACACCGGTTCATGGTCCCAATGGGGGCCAAAAGGCATTAGGGCTCCCCCTTGAACCTCCCAGTACGTAGTCCCGCCGTTAGGCGGGCCGCATTTGCTGGTAGCGAAACATATTTTGCGGATTGCAATCGCACCGGCTGAAGCCGGGACCCCATGCCACAACAGACGGTTCATGCGTTCAATGCGCGAAATTTTGTTCCGGAGAAGTCTCCCGTGACGGCGTAATCGAAACGCGCGGACCAGGCTGTCCGCGCTCCCATAGCTAGCTATGGTTCGCAGCGTCCGCCTGGGCGAACGCCAGACCCTTGGCGATTCGCCAGCGCATCGCCCAAATCCGACCGGGCGCCTTCCGCAAGACGCGTAAGTCGCGCCACGATGTCCGGATGTTCCGCTGCGACATTGCGCGTTTCCGCAAGATCATCGCGGAGGTTGTAAAGGGAAAGTTCCAGTCGTTCGACCCTGTAGCCATGACGACTGGCGATTCCGCGAATCCCGCTTTCTTCAATTGCGCGCGGTTCCATCTTGCCCCAATTCGACGGTTTGCCGCCGCGACCCGGCTCCCCGGCGACCACGAGATACGGGTGCGGAAAATGAAGCTTCCAATCGCCGGATCGAATCGCGTGCAATTCATCGCCGTTGTAGCAGAGGAAGTTTTCGCGCGGCGAATGCTCCGTTTTGCCGGCCATGAGGGGCCAGACATCCGTTCCATCGAGTTTGCGGTCAGGCAGCTTGGCGCCGATCAGGCCGGCGAGCGTTGGAAGCAGGTCGATGCTTGAAATCAGTTCGTCGCAGACACGTCCTGCAGGAACTTGGCCGGGCCAGCGCATCAAACAAGGCACGCGCAAGCCACCTTCAAAGCAGGTCAGCTTGCCGCCCCGCAACGGGCCTGCAGACCCGGCATGTTCGCCGTAAGAAAGGAAAGGCCCATTGTCACTGGCGAAGATCACGAGCGTCCGCTCCGCCAAAGCATGTTTCTCCAGCGCGCCCAGAATCTCGCCGATGCTCCAGTCCAATTCCGCAATCACATCGCCGTAGAGGCCTCCCGAGCTCTTCCCGCGAAATGGTTCGGAAGCGAAAATCGGCACGTGTGGCATCACGTGCGGAACATAAAGAAAAAACGGGCGTGCCTTGTTGCTTTCGATAAACCGCAGCGCTCGCTCCGTAAACCGGCGCGTGAATTGCGCCTGGTCCGGGTCGCGCTCGACGATCTTTTCGCCGTCGTAGAGCGGCAGCGATGGAATGCCGAGAATGGTCGGATGCAAAGGGCCGTTGTCGTTCGAGTAAGGCAGACCGAGGAATTCGTCGAAACCATTGCGAGTCGGGAGAAAGGGCGGCTCGTGGCCAAGATGCCATTTGCCGAAACAGGCCGTCGCGTAACCGCGCGCCTTGCACAATTCCGACAACAGTGTTTCATCGGGATGAATCCCCGTGCGGCTGGTGTGGTTCAGGGCGCCGGCCATGCTGACACGGTTCGCGTAGCAACCAGTTAATAGAGCCGCCCGTGACGCCGTGCAGACGGGTTGCGCGACAACGAAGCTCGTGAAACGGGCGCCTTCGCGCGCCAACCGATCGAGATTCGGTGTGGCAAAGCCTTTTGCCCCATAACAACCGAGGTCGCCATATCCTTGGTCATCGGTAAAAATGAGCACGATGTTTGGCTGAGGAGCGGGCGCGGCACTGGAGGTCACAAAGGAGACAAGACTAATTGCCAGCGGAATCAGGAAGAGTGTTCGATGCATGGCATCGATTCTGGCATCAATCAAATGGATACGCCAGCCCCGGTGCTAGAATGAAACTCTGCGCTGCGATCGTGGCGCGTTCTGACTGGTGTTGTCGTGATGCGCTCAACCTGGGAGCAATGCAATCCGTACCCTGTTGTCAACGAACCAAACCTGGTTTACATGTTGATCCATGCATCTGGACGAACCTCGCGGCAGCAAGTCATCGCGCATTTGGCAACTTATTAGCAACGCAGTTTTCATCCTCGCTCTCGTTCCTGCCTTGCAAGGACAGAAAGTTCCCGTGCAGGAGAAGACGCTGGCGAATGGAATGAGAATGCTGATGGTCGAGCGCAAGGGTGAACCTTCGGTTTCGGGAGGCTGGGTTGCTCACGTAGGCAGCGCCAACGAGCGTCCGGGCATTACCGGGATCGCGCATCTGTTCGAACATATGATGTTCAAGGGAACTCCGACCTTGGGGACGAAAGATTATCAGAAGGATCTCGCCATTATCGAGGAACAGGAACGCGTCCGCGAACAAATGCGCGCAGAGGAAGCCAAAATGCGCGCGGCCTATCGGCGCGGGGAAATCGATGATCTCCAAAAGCCGGAAAACAAAACGGAGCGGTTGAAGGAGCTGGAAAAGAAATTCAATGAATTGATCGCTAAGCAACGAGAGATTCTCGTGCCGAACGAATTTGACCGGGTCTATACGACCGCCGGGGCGTCAGGCATGAACGCGTTCACCAGCCAGGACATGACCGGCTATTTCATCACCGTGCCGGCCAATAAATTGGAACTTTGGATGTGGATGGAATCGGAACGTTTGCTGCGCCCAGTCTTTCGCGAGTTCTATGCCGAACGCGATGTTGTTTTCGAAGAACGCCGCATGCGCACAGAGTCCACGCCGTTGGGGAAATTCGCCGAAACGTTCGAAGCGATGTTCTGGGAAGCACATCCCTACAATTGGCCAGTGATTGGCTGGCCTTCGGACATCCCAGCCATTTCCAAAGCGCAAGCCGACGAGTTTTACAGCGTCTACTATTCGCCCCAGAACATCACGTTGATCCTCGTTGGCGATTTTCAAGCCGCCGCGGCGGAACCGTTGGCGAAGAAATATTTTGAACGGATTCCGCGCGGTTCCAAGGAGGCGCCCGAAGTCCTGACCGTGGAAACAAAGCAGACGGCCGAGAAACGCATGAACGCCGAGGCTGAAGCGAACCCGCAAACTGACATCAACTGGCATACGGTTCCGTTCGGCCACAAGGATTCGTACGTGCTGCAAGTGCTGGCCCAGCTTCTGTCCACGCGCACGGGCCGGCTTTACAAAGGATTGGTTCTTGGATCGCAAGTCGCTACCGAGACTTGGGCACAACAGGATTCTCGCAAATGGGCCGGTCTTTTCAACGCCGGCGCGGAAGCTAAGGACGGCCGCACACCCGAAGAGGTAGAGAAGTCTCTTTACGCCGAACTCGATAAGCTCAAACAGGAGGAGGTTCCTGCTGCCGAGTTGCAAAAAGTTAAGAACAACTTCGCCGCGTTTGAATATCGCAAGCTCTCCGCCAATTACCCAATTCTGATGCAACTGATCTTTTACGATGGCTTGGGTGATTGGCGTGAAATCAACGAAGCCGGGCCCAAGTTCCAGGCCGTCACAGCCGCCGATATCAAACGCGTCGCTAATACATACTTCACGACAGAGAATCGCGCCGTCGCGCGTTACACACGCAAAGCAACCGCCAGTTCGGGCCAGGACCCAGACCTCGCGCCGCTCAACGCCGAGCAAAAGTCAATGTTGCAGGCAGTGATGGCAAAACTGAAGACCGAGACCGACCTAACGAAATTGAAGGGGGCGTTGGAAAAGCTCGCCGAACAGCAGGGGCAGGCGCCCGAGGAACTGAAGGCGTTCCTGAAGGTCTATTCCAAGAAAATCCAGGATCGAATCAACGAGCTGGAAAAAGCAGAAAAGCGATGAACATGCAGAATTACGAGCGCGAATTTGGCTGCACAGTGCGTCCCGCCTGTCTCGGTACACCAAGGTTCGTGTTTAGCGTACCGCAGACTTTCAGTCTGCGGTATCGCCGATTTGCAATCGGCTTATCGTCCGCACTTTCCAGTGCGATTGAACTTGCGAGCGGTCCGCAGAACACAATTCTGCGATACAGCAGACTGAAAGTCTGCGCTACGACAAAGGCAGGCGCGCTAACCACGTGCACACCGACAGATTCCAGACAGGCGGGACGCCTGTCATACGACCAGCGGGTCCATGAGACGAGCTTCCGCCCAATAACAGCAGCATTACGCCGAAGGGCTACGTTCTGGCTTTTCTTGCTGATGGCGGCCACCGCAATTGGCGAACGCTTGGCTGCCGCTCAACCGTCTCCCAATCGTGAAATTCCGGATCGACCCGAAAAGCTTGCTTTCAAACCGCTGGTTTATGAGCCACCGCATCCTTCCGAATACCGCGTGGCGCTCCGAAGCGGACCCATAGCCTATGTCATTCCGGACCGCGAATTACCGTTGATCAATTGCGTCATCTACGTCCGGACGGGAAGTTACGTCGTCCCGTCCGGGAAAGAAGGATTAGCGGATCTCACTGGGTATTTGATCGCTCGAGGCGGCACGAAATCCAAATCCGCTGAAGAACTCGAAGAACGTCTCGATTTTCTGGCCGCCCAATTGAACTCCTCCGTCGCAGAAATGCAGGGCGCCGTAAGCTTGAACCTTTTGTCCAAGGATCTTGCGGAAGGTTTCGAGATGCTTCGCGAAGTGCTGACGGCGCCGCGTTTCCAGGCGGACAAAGTAGCGTTGCGCAAACAGCAGATTCTTCAACTCATGCAACAGCGCAACGACGAATCGTCTGACATCGAAGCGCGCGAACGCCGATTTCTCGCTTACGGCGAAGGGTTTTGGATCAATCGCCACGCCACCGCAGCTTCGATTGAAAGTTTGGCTCAGTCGGACTTGCAGGAATTTCATCGGAAATGGTTTCACCCAGCGAACTTTGTTGTCGCGATCAACGGCGACTTTGATCGCCAGGTGATGGTCAAAAAGTTGGAATCGCTCTTCAGCAACTGGCCGTTCCAGGGCGAGAAACCACCGCCGGTGCCCTCGAATACCGCTTTCGCCCAACCTGGCGCTTACCTCATCAATAAAGACGTCAATCAGGGCCGCGTCTCAATTCTCTTGCCAGGCATTCAGCGCGATGATCCGGACTATTTTTCTGTGACGGTGATGAATGATGTTCTTGGTGGGGGTGGATTTACCTCGCGCATCATGAATCGTGTCCGGTCCGATGAAGGGCTGGCTTATTCGGCCGCTTCCAGTTTTCCCGGCGGTGTTTATTTTCCGGCAACGTTTACGGCGGGTTTTCAGTCCAAATCACGGACAGTGGCTTATGCAGCTTCGATCGTTTTGGAGGAGATCAAGCGGATCACGACTGAGGCAGTCTCCGGTCAAGAATTGGAGACAGCGAAGAAATCGTTCATTGATACGTTCCCGCAGACGTTCGCAACCAAAACTCAAATCGCGACCGCCTTTGCACAGGATGAGTTGACCAGCCGCTTTGCTAAGGACGCTGATTACTGGAAAAACTTTCGTTCGAAAATCGCAGCGGTCACCAAAGAAGATGTCCAGCGCGTCGCGAAAAAATTCCTCAGCCCCGACAAGTTGGTCATCCTGGTTGTCGGGAAGAAAGATGACATTTTGCAAGGCCATCCCGACCATGCGGTCAAACTACAGTCGCTCGCTCGAAACCGTCTTGTGGAATTGCCTTTGCGTGATCCACTCACGATGAAGCAGATGGCCCCATAGTCGGCGTGCCGTCGTAGGCGGCTGGGGGGGTGGCAGGCAAACGCATCAAATCAAATGAACGGCGCGGCCAGGAGCCTCGGTAAGGACCGATTCCACCCGGTCCCTGACTTTTGCCTGCGGACGTGCGCCAACCTGTGAGCGCTGGACGGGAAAGCCCCCGTTGTCAGCAAAGGCCGGTGTTTCCGTTGCACCATTTGCTGCAAGTTCGTGTGCCACAAGGAAACAAGTGGAGCGCGTCTTCCCCATGAACCTGGCTCCTGTGGTTCATGGGCGCAATGCGCGAAAATGTGTTTCGGAGAAGTCTTATCAAGGGCAGGCACAATTTAGATGCGTTTCCCATGTGGCGGAGTGGGCGTACGCTCGGCGATTTCACGCTGCTAGAGCGCAAATGCTGCGTTTCCTGAGGGGAAAGAGGGGTAAGTGCGACATCTTCGTCCCTTGTCCGGTATGAAAATCGCTTTATGTTGGAGGTAATCGATTGAAAGAACGTTATACATTCCGAGTGAAAGCACGATTGCTCAAACGCCTCCGGCCGTTCCTTGGCCCGCAGATATGGCTGATTATTTCCTTATTGTTCCTCGCCGACCCGGTAGTCTTTGGCCAACAGGACTCCGAGGCGGTCAAGCTGAAACTCCCGGGTCGCTACCGCCTGGACCGCATTCTGGTAAAGCCTAAAGCAGGGATGGTCCATTTACCCCAACTGGCGAGCGGGCGCGGAGGGAAAGTGAAGGTGTTGCGCACCTATGATGCGGCAGAGAATCTTCAACTCGTTCAGGTGCCTGAAGGAAGCACGGTCGAGGAACTCGTCGCCCTTTATCAGGAGAGCGGTTTGGTGGAGTACGCGGAGCCGGATTATTTAGTTCATGCCTTGAATACGCCTAATGATCCCCGCTACGCGGATGGCACACTTTGGGGGTTGAATAACCTCGGCCGAAGCGGCGGCATACTGCACGCCGACATTTCGGCAGTCGATGCTTGGAAAACGCAGACCTCGGCCAGCAATATCATTGTAGCGATCGTTGATACAGGAATACGGTACACACACGAAGATCTGGCTGCGAACATGTGGGTGAATCCCGGCGAGATTCCGAACAACAGACTCGACGATGATCGGAACGGGTACGTGGACGACGTGCATGGCATCAATGCGGTGACAAACACAGGCGATCCAAAGGATGATGGAGGTCACGGGACGCATGTCGCTGGAATCATCGGCGCGGTCGGCAATAACGGAAAGGGCGTTGTGGGCGTCGCCTGGAAGGTGCAGCTCATGTCTTGCAAATTCATGGATAGCTTCGGCATGGGAGCGATTTCAGATGCCATTCAATGCATTGATTACGCCCGGGCGAAAGGGGCCAAGGTAATCAACTCGAGTTGGGGAAGCTCCGATTCGTCCCTGTCGCTTCGGAGCGCAATTAGCCGGGCGCGGTCGGCCGGCATTGTGTTTGTGGCGGCGGCCGGCAATGAGTCTGCGAATGATGATGTGGTTTCGAATTATCCATCCGGTTTTGATTTGGACAACATTGTCTCTGTTGGCGCCTCAACGCGTTCGGACAGGCTCGCGGACTTTTCCAATTTTGGCGCTGCCACCGTAGATTTAGTGGCGCCGGGTTCTACGATTTATTCCACGTGGTCCAGCACGGACTCGTCTTACAGTTACGATAGCGGGACGTCGATGGCAGCTCCGTATGTCAGCGGCGCGTTCGCATTGCTGAGGGCTCAGTTTCCGAACGATACAGCCAAGCAATTGATTGATCGTCTCTATGCCGCGACCGATCCGGTGCCGGGCTTGTCTGGAAAATGCGTTACGGGCGGACGTCTCAATGTGCAGCGTGCGTTGGAAGCAAGCTTGATCGCAAATTTCGCGGCCAGTTCCCTGACGGGCACACCGCCATTAGCGGTGGCATTCCAAGATACATCGTTCGGGCCGATCGTGGAGCGTCGGTGGGATTTCGGCGACAATTCTCCGACCAGCACCAAGCCCAATCCAACGCACACCTATGAGTTCGATGGCAATTTTACCGTGACGTTGACTGTCACGGACGCGAACGGTCTGTCCAGCAGCAAGAGCCGAGTCATTTCAGTCGTCGCAAATTACGAGATCGCGCGGCGAAACTTCAACTGGATCGATCCCACCGATATGACCCGGCTTTACCTGAGCGATAATGGCGTGAGTGCGGCGCAGGCTCTCCCATTTACGTTTGTGTTCTACGGCCAGACCTACGACCAAATCTACGTTTCAGCCAATGGCTTGATTGGGTTCGACAATCGCGGACTCTCGACATCTTCGAACGTTGACCTGAAAAACATCAGTGCTCCAAACGCGATGGTTTGCGCGTATTGGGACAACTTGAACCCAGCTGCCGGCGGCAGTGTGCGGATTGGAACAGTGGGAACCGAACCGAACCGTCGCACCGTAATCTCGTGGGTGGGTGTGCCAAAGAACTCGACACCTTCAGCTGTGCTGACCTTTCAGGCGGTTTTGGAGGAGAGCTCGCGTCAGGTCCTTTTGCAATATTTGGAAGTTCAACCGGAAAACAGCCGTGGGGCCGGCCGGACCGCGACCATCGGAGTCGAGAACGAAACGGGATTGATTGCGGCAAAATATACATACGATGGCAGCCCAGCGGTGTTGGCAAACCGTCAAACGGTGGTGTTCATCCCGCGAGGCCTCGGAGGGATGCTCGTCACTCCGGCGCCACAGATTACAATCACAGGAAATGTCGGCGGCCCGTTCTCGTTCAGTCCTCAGGGTTATGAGGTTCAGAACCTAGGTGATCGAACGTTGAGGTGGAAAGTCAACAAGACTCAAGATTGGCTCGAACTCAGCGTCGGCAGCGGGGTCCTGACCGCCGGGCAACGGACTAACGTTGCCGTGTCGCTGACAGACCGCGCAACTTCGCTCGTCGCGGGAAGCTATTCCGATACGCTCTCATTTGTAAATCAGGACTCGGGGACCGGAAATACGACGCGAACGGTCAGCTTGGTGGTTAACGGAACGACGGGCGTGCTAACAATCACTCCGGACACGCACTGGCGGTCCATCGGCGGCGTGGGGGGGCCTTTTGATCCAATCACTCAGGTTTACACGCTGATCAACACCGGCGATGCCACTCTGAATTGGACGGCCGTCAAGAGCCAGGAGTGGACGACTCTATCAGCTTCGAGTGGCGCGCTTGCTCCCGGTGACAGCGCCACGGTTAGCGTTTCCGTTAATGAATCCGCGACTTCCCTTGCCGCGGGGGACCACACAGACATGATTCTCTTTAGCAATACGACGAATGGGCTCGGTGGTGGCGAACGCAAAGTGTCGCTCGCGGTTGGGTTGGGGCAACCGATTCAGCTGACGATCGAGAGTGCGCCCGAGAGCGGACAATTTCGATTGCGCCTCAGGGGCCAGGCGGGAAAGAGCTATGCGATTGAATCGTCCACAGATCTCGTGAATTGGAAATCAGTTGTCACGCAAACATTGCCTGTCAAAGGCGCATTTGAATTTACCGAGACAGAGACGATTGGCTTCGCGCAGAAGTATTACCGGGCAGTTGCGGTTCCTTAGACATAGCTCCCAGAAGCACAGTTTCCGAGCCTTCGTCGTAAACTTTGTCGAGAATTCGCGATTCGATGACATAAGTTCTCGACAAAGTTTACGACGAAGGTTTCTCCATGGGATAGCGACTGGGATTCGGCCTGATGCGCGCCCGCTCGCCTTTGGAACAAGCGGCAGCGACCCGTCAACTAAACAATCTCGACGCCTCTTGAGTGCAGGCGATTTGCTTCCCTTTTTCGAGCACGCTTTCGAATCCGCCATTGCGCCACTGTCGCAATCGGTAGAGGGTGGCGAACTGGAAGTCAGGCGCGGCTTCTCCTTGTCCACCGACCAATTCGCTGCCGCGCCGCACGTTGTCTTGCATCCAGGCGGGAAGAAACAGATGGAAAGGATTGCGTTGCACCTCGCCCGCGTGAAACGAAGTGCCAGCAACCATATCAGCGACATCGAGCGCGGTTGATTCCACCATCAGGTTGGGCGTCGGCATTTGACCCCAGAACTCAGTCTCGACCGTGAAGCATTGAAATGCCGCGCCCAAACCTTTAAGAGCATCGACCACGAGAAAATGAGTTCCGATATGTGTGCTGTTCCAGTCCTGTTCGTGGGGGAAGAAGACGATGCGCGGTTGGTATCGGCTCAGAACTTCCGAGATGATGCGAACCGATTTGGACCAGAAGGCTGGGTCCTGCTCGCGCGTTTTGACGTTGACCTTCTCCAGCCCGTTCGGCTGCGTTTGAACGAGTTCGTAGCCTAGAAAATCGCAGGCCTTCTGTAATTCTTGAAATCGCGCTGCCTGCCGGTCGATCCGGCTCCCTTGGGTTACAGCGACATTGACGATGCGCATCCGTGATTCGCGCAGCAGCCTTAGGGGAAGCCCACCCACAATACATTCGTCATCCGGATGCGGCGAAAAAAGCATGGCTTTTGGTGCGTCGGCCGGTATCGCGGGCCGCGGCGCCGGGGTAAACCCGCCTAAAGAACAGGTTTTGCCCTCCTTGAGCAGGTTTGCATATTCAGACACGAAGCGCGTGTAAGGATTCATGAGCAACGTATAAGGAACCAGGAGACCAGGGGAAAGCCGAAAGGCTATCGCTGTTTCGAAATTGACGCGGGATAGAAATGTCCGCAACCCGCCGTCTGCGCTATGCGATGATCGGCTTTCCGGGAAGCGCCGGCAAGCTCGCGGCGGCTACTGCCTGGCCGTGGCGCTTCTCCTTTTCATCAGGAATATGAAAGGCGACGCGTCGGAATAACTCGGGAAATTCGGCGCGCAAGACTTCCTTGGCGCCGTTTAAAATGAGATCGCCGCCCGGTCCCGAAGTGACCCGGCCAAGAATCAGCACGTGGTCGAATTGATAAAAATCCGCGTAGTGTGCGATGGCATATCCCAAGTATGTTCCGATGGTTTGATAAATCTTTTGCGCGCGTTCATCGTTCGAAAGCATCAACTGTTGGACATGCTTGAGCTTTTCCGGCAACGGAAGTTGCGGATCGATCTCAATGCCGGCCGGCTTGAGCAGTCGCCCGACACACTGTTGAGAGAAATATTGCACACCGCAACCAGCGTCACCCGACCATTCATCGACCGGGGCGTCGGGATTGTAATCAATCGGCGCAAAAGCCAATTCATTCAGCCATGTCGTAATGTTGCCTTCGCAATTGACGTAACCACCGGCCATGCTTGTGCCCAGGGCAATTCCGAGGACACCGTTCCCGCCGATCGACATCGAGCCGGCCAAAGCGGCGACTTCGCCGTCATTAGCGATCTCGAATGGAATATTTCCCCAAGCACGTTTCATTTCGAGAAACAGGTCTTTAACGCGGCTGTTGAAAAGTTCGAGCGGCACCCCTCGGAAGAGTGAAGCGACCTTGACGCGATTGTTCACAATTACTCCCGCTGAACTGCCCCCAATAGCATCGACGCGTGGCAAATGTTGAGCCGCCGATCTGAGTGACTCGTTAATCTGATCGAAATGCCATTGCGGGTCCTTTTGCGGGACAGGGTTCCAAACGATTTCTTCGCTGAATACGCATCGGCCATCAATCACCGCGGCGACTTTGCGGTCGCTGCCGCCGAGGTCAAAACCGATTCGGCAGCCGTTCAGGTGGCGGCCCAACGGCGCGGTGTTGGCGCGGGAAGGAGGAATATCTCTAGGGATCACGATTTCGAACGCTCGTTCGTAAATGCGATTGCCCATGATGTCCCCGTCGAACTTCCCGGCAGGCGTTTCACGGTAGTACTGCCGCAGTTGCTGCCCCAAAGTTTCAGGGCCTGCAAAATAAACTCGAAATCCGCCACGCGACCACAAAAGAAACTTAATCAAGCGTTCGAGGTAGATGAAGTTTGCCGCCGCTTGAGAATGATTGGCAGGGAGGATCTCTGCCGGATGAGAAAAAATTGAGCCGTCGGCTTGCTCGATCGCTAAGCGGACTGGGACCGCTCCCTTGGCGGCGCGCGCGGTTTCGGTGAAGGCGCGATTTGCCAGAACGGCTGGCCGGAAATCGGGATCCAAAACCGGAACGACACGAGGCGAAGATAACCAGGAACCGTTGTTGATCATGCGTTTCCCCTCCCTACCTTTGCGTTCGTGGCAATTCGCGAGATTTTGTTTCGGAGAAGTCCCCCCATGAACCAGAGCATCCGAAAGCCGACAGGTCTTGGAGTGCCGCGATGGAGCCTGCGCCATCGCCGCTTTGGCGTCTCCGTCACCGCACTCCAAGATGCTCGCGCGACGTCGCATGCTCCAATCAGGTTCATGGGTTCCATGCGCGAAGTCTTGTTTCGGAGAGGCGAAACGTGTGCCAGCGTGCTTACGGCTTAGCTTCGATCCTTTTGACGCGAATGTTTCGATAGCGGACGAATTGTTTCGTGTAGTCGCCGCCGCCATGCACTTGCAACGCGATGCCACCCTGGTCTGGATGCCGCTTTTCAGTCTCGGTCCACTCCATAATCTTCACTCCGTTGATCCACGTTGTGATCGTGGGCGGATTGTTGACAATGCGGGCGCGCAATTCATTCCACTGACCATGTCGCCAGAAATGCGGCCACGAATCGATCAAGACAGGAAAAGGCGTCGGCGCCGCGTTTGTTCGAATGCGCGTGACTGAGTCGAGAAAACTGAAATTGCGCACGCTCGGTTTGCCGCCGAGGCCTTCGCCGTATATCCCCATCAGATTGCCATTCGCGTGATAGTCGATCATGGCTTGCCAGGCTTTGCCGTCCTCAGTGCTGCGAAGAAATAAGCCGCTGTCAGGACCGAAATCGTTCTTCATTTCGACGACAACCTCGAAGTCCCCAAATGGTTGGTCGGTAATGATGATGCCGCCATTGCCAGGAATATCTTGGCTGCCAATGATGGCGCCATCTTCGATGACCCATTTGCCTCCGGATTGATTGCCGCTAGCGCGGCTGTGGCCGGTTTTGCTGCTCACGTGCCAGCCATTCAATGTTTTCCCGTCAAAGAGAGAGACGAAGCCATCCTGGTCGGATTGCGCGAATAAAAACAGACTCGACGCACCAATCACAACGGCGATCGAACACTTGGAAAAAGGCGAGTTCATGGGGGCATCCTTTCAGTTCTTGATGAGCCAATCAAGAGCTTCTGCCGCTCGGCGATGGTCGGCACTTGTCCGCAGCCGATGTGCCCGAGACCGGTCTGGAACTCGCTTCTCTGCCACCGTGAGGGCGCTCAGCGATTTCAAACCGAAGCAAAGTCCGCCGGAGTGAGGCTTGAAATGCCGTTCAGGGCCGATGTTCAAGCCATGCCGAAATCGGTGGTTTTCGATTCCAAGAGGTTCATCGTTTGAAAGGCGTCTTCCGGCTTGCTCCCGTGTTGCATTGCGGAACGATTAGCGACTTTTTTGATTAAAACCTGCAACGCGTTCTTGTGCATCAAAAGCGAAACCTCATTGCCTTCAGCATCGGATCCCATGACTTTGATCATCTCGGGATTGTAATGGGCAAAGCTGGCCGCGACGACGTGGCTGCCGTTGGCCAAGGGAACGATTACTTCGAGAGTCTGCCCTTCCGTCAGTTCGTCAGCGACATGGCTCATTTGCTGTTGAATGAGCCTTACGCAGGCATCGGCGGATTCGGCGCCAGGCTGTTCTGTTAAGTCCACAGCCTCACTTGTAATGAGCCGACGCAGAATCAGCAATGTAATTCCGGGCGCCTGGTGTTGACACCGAGCTGGCGAAGCGATCAAGAATGTGCGAAGGCCAGTTAGGCGAGTATGCCGCAAGATTTCGACCAACCGCGATTCGAGTCTGCGCTCCGGCGATTTGACGAGGCGAATGCGCGCGATCCCAATATCGAAGTTGCCGGGGGCGTTGCTTACCCTCGTGAACTTTTGTACAGCCGCCGGCTGACAGACTGGGTCCTCAAGCTCCATCCGGATGCGTCGGAAGAGTTGCAACTGGCGGCGAGATGCCAGCACATCTGCCGCTGGATGATTCCGCGGAGTTCTTACGAAATGACACGGGCTGGCTATTTGCGTTGGCGAAATGAGCTGAAACGTTTTCATGCCGAAAAAGCCGGCGAGATTCTGAGCGAGGCAGGATATGCCGACAACGTTGTGCAACGTGTCCGGGACTTAAATCTGAAGAAACATTTTCCTCACGACGCCGAAAGCCGGGTTTTGGAGGACGCGCTTTGTTTGGTATTTCTTGAGTTTCAGGTTGCCGAACTCGCAAGCAAAACAACCGACGACAAGATGATCAACGCGCTTCGTAAGAGCTGGGCGAAAATGACAGCGGCAGCGCATGAACAGGCTATGAAATTGCCGTATGGTCCGCGTGAGCGGATGCTGCTGGAACGTGCCTTGCCGTGAGCGGCGCTATCGTACACAGCAATTCTCATTTTGCGGACCGCGAACATTCCTGTCCGCCGCGATCTGGAATTCGCGCAGATCAGCATAGATGAAGTTTTTATGGCAAACCGGTTGATTGAATGGATCGTTGACTCTAGGTTCCCTGGCTGAGCGGTCGAACTTTGAAAACGTCCAAACCATCGCCTGTGGATTCACTGTCTGGCCTGATCGAGCGCGTGACATTCTTCAATGAAGAGACAGGCTTCGCTGTTCTGCGCGTCAAGACCAAAGGCCACCGCGACCTTGTTACAGTCGTCGGGAGTGTGCCATCCGTGAGCGCGGGTGAATGGTTGACCGCTGAAGGCTGCTGGACGCGGGACAAGCAGCATGGTCTCCAGCTGAAAGCCCAGATACTTAAATGCAGCCCTCCCACGACGAAAGAGGGAATCGAGAAGTACCTTGGCAGCGGATTGATTAAAGGCATCGGGCCAGTTTATGCCAAGAAACTGGTCGAGCGCTTTGGCGGGAACATCTTCGATGTTATCGAGAATTTTTCCGTTAAGCTCGAAGACGTCGATGGTGTTGGCCCTGGGCGCCGGAAAAAAATCAAAGCGGCTTGGGCGGAACAAAAGTACGTCCGTGAAATTATGGTCTTTCTCCATTCGCATGGAGTCAGCACCAGCCGTGCGGTCCGCATTTTCAAAACGTACGGCGAAAGCGCCATCGAAAGGGTGCGGGCAAATCCGTACGCATTGGCGAAAGACATTCCGGGAATTGGTTTCAAAACGGCGGACCAGATCGCTCAGAAAATCGGCATTCCTTCAGATTCGTTATTGCGTGCGGCAGCCGGCCTCGCGCACACATTGATCGAAGCAATCGATTCGGGCCATTGCGCCTTGCCAATGGACCGGTTGGTCGCTGACAGCGCCAAGCTTCTGGGGACGAATGAGAGTTTAGTCGAGGACGCGTTGCAGCGGTCATTGAACGCGTCAGAACTAATTCAGGAAGTTGTCGGAAGTGAAACGCTCATTTTCTTGCCTCGTTTGCGCAGTGCTGAGGAAGGGATTGTCAGTAAGATCAGAGGGCTGGCTTCCCAATTGCCGCATTATCCGCCGATCGATTTCGACAAGGCCATCGATTGGTGCCAGAGAAAGACCGGGAAGGAACTGGCGCCCAGCCAGCGAACAGCTTTGGTCACGGCTTTGACAAATCGCGTTGTCGTTATCACTGGCGGACCTGGGGTTGGCAAAACGACTTTGATCAATGCGATCCTGATGATTCTGGCTGCCAAGAAGGTCCAATGCGCGCTCTGCGCTCCCACGGGCCGCGCGGCAAAGCGATTATCCGAGGCAACCGGACACGAGGCGAAAACCATTCATCGACTGTTGGAATTCCAACCAGGCGCCGGCGGATTCACCCGAAACGAAGGCCGCCCTCTGGAAACTGAATTGTTGGTTGTTGATGAAATGTCGATGGTTGATGTGCCGCTGATGCATGCGCTATTGAAAGCGCATCCAGCGCACGGCCACCTAATACTCGTGGGCGACGTGGATCAATTGCCTTCCGTCGGGCCGGGTCTCGTGCTGAACGATCTCATCCGCAGCCAAGTGGCGCCCGTGGTCCGTTTGACGGAAGTGTTTCGTCAAGCGGCGAGCAGCCGCATCATCACTTCTGCGCACGAAGTGAACCAAGGCATGATGCCATCTCTTCCGGCCGCCGATGAATCGTCCGATTTCTATTTTGTCGAACGAAACGATCCGGAACAAATCGCCAGCACATTGATTGAAATCGTGAAGCGGCGAATTCCGGGCAAGCTGTCCTGCGATCCCGTCCGCGACATTCAAATTCTATCGCCGATGAATCGCGGATCGCTTGGCACGCACGAATTGAATTTGCTTTTGCAGCGCGAATTGAATCCAGCTAGCCCCGGCCAGGCCGTTGTCGAGAAATTCGGCTGGCAATTTCGCGTTGGGGACAAGGTCATCCAAACCGAGAACAACTACGACAGGGAAGTTTTCAATGGCGACATTGGCCAGATCACCGGCATCGATCCCATCGAACGCGAAGTGCGCGTTCGTTACGACGCTCGCGAAGTGACCTATGACTTCGGGGAACTGGATGAGGTTTCGCTGGCTTATGCGATCACCATTCATAAAGCGCAGGGCTCAGAGTTTGCCGCGGTGGTCATTCCCATTTCAGCGCAGCATTTCATGCTGCTCCAAAGGAATTTGATCTACACGGGAATAACACGAGGCAAACAAATCGTAGTGATCATCGGTCAAAAAAAGGCGTTGAACCAAGCCATTCAAAACAACAAAACCACGCGCCGTGTTTCCGGTCTGCTCGCTCGACTTGGAAGTGGGATAGCTGCGACCTAACTAAATCGAAACAAGTCAGATTGGAACAGCCTCCGGCGCGGTAATCGGAGCGCGGATGCCCACATCCGCGCGCTTTCCTTGCGACCGGCTGCGTCGCGGATGTGGGCATCCGCGCTCCTCTAGGCTAGGCTAGCTGTGTCCCAATGTTAGTTGCTTTGATTTATGCTCATTTTCGAAACAGATTTCCGATAGGTAAGAAGCGCTGCTGCTTCCGGCAAACCAGAGGTTTGCGCTGCCGCTATGAACTAAGTCATGATGCGCTGCCGACAGCACGTCATCACCGCGGCGCAATTTGGCGCGCTAACAATTCGAACAGAGCTTGCGAATTCATCAGATGCGACAATATCCCCGTTCTGTTGAGAAACCCGAAGCCCTCGCCATAAGCTGGGCCATTGGCCACGCAACCGTCGGTTTCATTGTCCGAAATTTGCTGGCGCGCGGCCGATAAGACGCTGGCCCGGTCCCCATCAACCTCATATTTCCATCCGACAATCTGCGCTTTAGGGAACCAAGCACGCAGGGAACCAAGGATCTTCGGTGTTGGAATTAACTCCGCGAAAAGACTGTTTTCGCGCGAGGAAATCTTCCGCGCATGCAATTCCTCCAATTCGCCGGCTGGCAATCGCGTCCAGATCTTGCCTGGCGCAAAATCACACACGGCCGCCGCATGAAAAACGGCGCCGATAGCCAGCTTCCGAAGCGCTTGAAGTTTACCCCGCAAATCCTCTCCGGTTGTAAATCGAATAATCTGCTGCGCCTTATGTTCGCCCTGGTAGGTCGAGTAATGTCCCAAGAGGAGGAGGACGGCGTGCCCATGATCCACCAAGAAATTGGCTAATTCAGCACCGAGCGTGCCAGTTGAGAAGTTGGTTAGTCGACGCACCTCGTCGAACGGCTCGTAGGAGGGTCCGGCAGTTACAAGGCAGGCCATGATTCAGTCTTGCCGCAGGCTGCACAGCCAGGTCAATCGTGAAAATCAACCGCGGTCCCACGACCCAGAACAACGAACCGCAAAAGCGCCCATGCAACCGCCTAAAGAGCCGCAACCGCTGCGTTAAGCCGATGCCGCTCGCGTTTCCTTCTCCTTAACCGCAACCGCGCCCTTGCCAACACGTTTCCTCAGGTAAGTTAGTTTCGCGCGGCGCACCGAACCTTGCCGCTCGACTTCGACCTTTTCAACGCGTGGTGAATGGACGGGAAAGACCCGCTCGACGCCCTCGCCGTAACTAATGCGCCGCACCGTAAAGGTGGAATTCAAGCCGCGCCCACGACGCCCAATCACGACTCCGGAAAAGATCTGAATGCGTTCCTTGTCACCCTCGACCACTTTGGTATGCACACGGACAGTGTCGCCGACGCCGAAATTGGCCGGTTCTTTTCGGTACTGTTCGGATTCAATTTTTTCAAATAAAGCTTGGCTCATAATTCAGTCTTTCTTTTGCAGTGCCTTTTCATTTTCCATTGCTGCGTTTAGCAAATCCGGTCTTCGTTCCTTTGTTCGCAATGCCGCTTGTTCTGATCGCCATTTGGCAATCTCAGCGTGATGTCCCGACACCAGCACTTCTGGCACATTCATCCCGCGAAATGAGGCCGGCCGCGTATATTGCGGATACTCGAGCGCGCCGTGGCTAAACGATTCCTGCAACGCGCTCTCATCATCTCCCAGCGCGCCTGGCAACAATCGTGTCACTGCGTCAATGATGACCATAGCGGGCAGCGCTCCGTTGGTGAGCACATAATCACCAATTGAAAGTTCGTCATCGGCCAGGCTTCGTACGCGTTCATCAAACCCTTCGTAGCTGCCGCAGACGAGCAGCAAGTGAGCGCAGTCCGCCATCTCTCGCACAACCGCTTGATTCAATTTGCGGCCGGCGGGCGTCAACAAGATCACTCGCGTGGTCTCGGTCGCGAGGTCTTCGACAGCTTCAAAAATCGGTCCCGGCTTTAGCAACATTCCGGGCCCGCCGCCAAACGGCTTATCATCGACTGTTTTGTGCCGGTCTTGGGTGTAATCCCGCAAATTGTGAATCTTCAGTTCCAACAAGCCCTGTTGCCGGGCTCGTTTGATAATACTTTCATCAAGCGGGCCTGAAAACATCCCGGGAAATAAAGTCAGCACATCGATCTTCATGAGCTCTGTCGGAAACCTGCCAATCCTTGGACTACGCCTCACCAAAATCTATCCGAGCTCACGCATTTCCGTCCGGACGCTCCTCGACAATTTCCACCGCGCAACGCAAACCTTTCTTCGCACTGCCGACTTGCAACAACGACCTAATCGCATGGATTGTAGCGCCTTGTCGCCCAATGATTTTTCCGACATCCGTCGGATGCAGCCGCAGTTCATACACGGTCAATGCATTGCGTTCCACCGGCGTGATCGTGACCGCGTCAGGGCGCTCAACCAGTCCTTTCACCACATATTCCAGAAAGGCTTGCATAAGGCCAGCAGGCGTTACGCGGCCGACGAAGCAGCTCGCTTCGCTTTCTTTAAAAAGCTGGCTACCGTCTCGGTCGGTTGCGCGCCTTTGCCGACCCAATATTCGGCGCGCTCCAGATCAAGGACGAAGTTTTGGTCCTTTTTGCGCGGCTGATAGGTCCCAAGCTCTTCGATGAATTTTCCATCACGCGGACTGCGGCTATCGGCGACAACAATGCGGAACACCGGGGTGTTCTTTGTCCCGATACGTTTCATGCGGATTCTCACTGCCATAAACAAATCATTCAGTAGCAACCAATCTAGTTCTATTCTTCACCCTTTCAGGCGATTCCAAAAGAATGGGTAGAGTAGTCGTGGTTGATGTAGTTGGCAAGTCCTCTTTTTCGGCGATTTCGGCGAAAATTGCCATTTACAGAAACAGCGACTTGGGCGAAACTGCCCCGGAATCAGCACCTTGGAGAGGATTTCCAAAGTGCATTCAACATGAAGTATGGTAAAATCCAATCGCTCTTCTACCGTACACCTTGCCCTAGCCGCCTTTTCCTTCATCACCGCCGCCTCGGCCGCCGAATCTGCCGAACGCGAGTTTACAGCACAGGAACGGTCGCACTGGGCTTTCCAAAAAGTAACGCGCCCCCAAGTTCCCATCATTTCGGACAAGAACGTTCGCAGCCCGATTGACGCGTTCATTCTGGCTGAACTCAAAGCAAGGAATCTCGAACTCGCTCCTGCCGCTGACAAGAACACCCTTCTGCGCCGGGCTTCGCTGGATCTGATTGGGCTGCCTCCTTCGCCGGATGAGTTGCAGGCATTCCTGGAAGACGATTGTGGGCATCCCTTCGAGAGAGCCGTGGATCGTTTGCTTAATTCACCGCACTACGGCGAACGTTGGGCACGGCATTGGCTGGACTTGGCGCGCTACGCCGAAAGCGAAGGCTTCAAAGCAGATGAAACTCGGCCCAACGCGTGGCGTTATCGCGATTACGTCATCAAGTCCTTTAACAATAACAAGCCTTACGACCGGTTCCTCAAAGAGCAGCTCGCCGGCGATGAACTTTGGCCTGATGATACCGACGCCATCGTTGCGACCGCATTCAATCGCCACTATCCCGACGAGAGCAATGCACGAAACCTAATGCAGCGCCGGCAAGAGATTCTGAATGACATCACCGATACAGTCGGCTCAGTCTTTACCGGTGTGACATACGGCTGCGCGCGATGCCACGATCATAAGTACGATCCAATTCTTCAATCTGATTATTACCGGTTGCAGGCCTTCTTTGCGAACACGGCGGCGGATGACAACATCATTCTCGCTTCGGATGACTTTGTGAAACAGCACCAGGAACAACTGGCGTTTTGGGAGAAGCAGACGCGCGCCATCCGGGAACAAATGATCGAGATCGAGGAACCGAAACGCGCGGCGATTATCAAAGATTACGTCGAAAAATATCCTGAAGAAATTCAGGCGGCTCTCGCCAAACCCGAATCGCAACGCACCGCGTTCGAATGTCAGATGGTGGCAAAAGCAAATCTCTATCTCAGCCCCAGTTCGCATCAGTATATCGCCTCGACCAAAGCGGTCGTTGCCAGTCTGAAGCCTGAGGTAAAGAAGCAATGGGAAGAGTTGAACGCCGAACTCAGAGGATTTGACCACTTGCATCCGGGTCTATTGCCCGTCGCGACGGGTATCACCGACCTCAGCGCGGCATCGCCCTCGACGTATCTCCTGAGCCGGGGTCTGTATGATGCGCCGAAAGACGAAGTCAAACCCGGTTTCTTGGCGATTCTCAATCCAAGTCCCGCCACAGTTTCTCAGCCGCCTAAGCGTGATTCGACAGGTCGTCGTGCGGCCTTGGCCAGCGTTTTGACCGACCCACGCAATCCACTCACCGCGCGTGTCATGGTCAATCGAATTTGGCATTACCATTTTGGACGCGGGATTGTCGGCACGCCGAGCGATTTCGGATTGAAAGGCGACCGTCCGACGCATCCCGCCCTGCTCGACTGGCTCGCCTCGGAATTCATCCAAAATGGCTGGAGCATGAAACACATCCACCGCCTCATCATGACCTCCGACACTTACCGCCAGGCCTCCGCTTACAACGAAAAGGCGGGCCGCATCGATCCCGAGAACCGCTTGCTTTGGCGTTTTCCACGGCAGCGTTTGGAAGGCGAAGCTATCCGCGATTCAATGCTCGCGGTCAGTGGGCGGCTCAACGCGAAAATGGGCGGACCAAGCGTTTTTCCCAAGCTTCCCACCGGGATGACGACCCGCGGCGGCTGGGACTTGAATCAGGACGAAGCGGAACGCGACCGACGGAGCATTTATGTGTTTGTCCGCCGCAACACTCGCTACCCGATGTTCGAGACATTCGACATGCCCGACACTCACGAAAGCTGCGCGCGACGCAACATCACCACTAGTCCGATTCAAGCGCTGACGATGCTGAACAGCGATTTGACGCTTGGTTGGGCGCAGAGTTTTGCCGGACGCGTCCTCGCCCTGGCCGGGACCGATCGCCACGCGCAGATTGAAGCAGCCTATCGCCTCGCTTATGCGCGCGTTCCGAATCCCGCGGAAGAGAAATCCATTCGCAGCTTTTTAGACAAACATCGCGCGATCGTCGCTGAACGTGCTGCGACCGGCGCGAAGCTGGCCTTGCCTGCGGAGCTCACGGATAAGATGGATTCAACCGATGGAGCTGCGTTAGTTGATTTCTGTCATATGCTCATGAACGCAAATGAGTTCGTCTATCGCAATTGATCCGCCCCTTTCCGTGAACTTTCTCGCAGGACAGCGCGTCCCGCCTGTCTTACGACCGGTTGACAGGAGCGGGCAGATGATGAAGTCGCCACACATCGTTCCTGTCACATCGCGCCGTGAATTCCTC
Source organism: Verrucomicrobiota bacterium (assembly GCA_016871515.1). Classification (GTDB taxonomy): domain Bacteria; phylum Verrucomicrobiota; class Verrucomicrobiia; order Limisphaerales; family SIBE01; genus SIBE01. The sequence continues at coordinate 20,744 of VHDE01000026.1, read as the reverse complement.
CAACGCGCTGGCTGCGGTTTCGGAGCTTTGGCCTTCAGTTATTTGCTCGGAATGGACACTCGCGTAGCACGAGCCGCAAACGCCAAGATTGATCCGTTGAATCCACTGGCGTCGAGGCTTCCGCATCACGCACCGAAAGCGAAATCGGTAATTTGGGTGTTCATGGAAGGCGGTCCGAGCCACCTCGACTTGTTCGATCCTAAGCCTGCCTTGAACGCCATGGCCGGGAAGCCGATGCCTGAGTCCTTCGGGAAAGTGATCACCGCGATGGGGACGGCGTCGAATACGCTGATGCCCTCGAAGCGGACCTTCAAACAGCACGGGCAAAGCGGCATTTGGATTTCAGACTGGTATCCGCACATTGCCGAACACGCCGATGATTTAGCTATTTTGCGCTCCTGTTGGGCCGATGGATTAAACCACGTCGGCTCAGTTTGCCAGATGAACACAGGCGATATTCTAGCGGGACGACCGTCACTCGGCGCTTGGGCTGCGTACGGGCTCGGCAGCGCGAATGAGAATCTGCCGACGTTTGTGATTATGACCGACGCCAATGAAGTATTGGGCGGTCCGAAGAATTGGAGTTCCGGTTTTTTGCCGGCCGCCTACCAAGGCACGCAATTTCGGAGCGATGGCACACCGGTGTTTCACTTGTCGCCGCCTGAAAGCGTCGGAGACAAGCAGCAGCGGAGCAAACTCGATTTTCTAGCGATGCTGAACAAGCAGTACGCCGCAGATAAGTTGGAGGACTCCGAACTTGCCGCGCGGCTCAATTCCTACGAACTGGCCTATCGCATGCAATCCGCGGCGCCCGAGGCTGTAGATCTGGCGAAGGAATCCGATGTGACGAAGAAACTTTACGGAATGGACGAGGAAGCAACGCGGAAATTTGGAGCCAATTGCCTGCTCGCCCGCCGTCTCGTGGAACGCGGCGTTCGTTTCGTGCAGTGTTATTCCGGGAGCGGCAGCGCGTGGGACGCCCACGCTGATATCGAGGCCAACCACTCGAAGATGTGCAAATCTTCCGACAAACCAATCGCGGGTTTGCTGGCCGATTTGAAAGCCCGCGGCCTGCTCGACAGCACGCTGGTTGTTTGGGGCGGTGAATTCGGCCGCACGCCCTTCAACGAAAAGGGCAATGGTCGTGACCATAACCCTTGGGGCTTCACAATTTGGATGGCCGGCGGCGGCGTGAAACCGGGATCAGTAACGGGCGCCACGGACGAAATCGGTTTGCGCGCCGTCGAGAATCGGGCGCACGTTCATGACATTCACGCCACGATCTTGCATCTTCTTGGGTTCGATCACACGAACCTAACCTATCTGCATAATGGGCGTGACGAGCGCGCCACGATTAATGGCGGTGAGGTGATCACCAAGATGTTGGCCTAGGGCGTTTGTCTCGCGGTCCTCGAACCCGTTTTAGGTTGCTAAAGGCACTCATCTTCCCCGAACCTCAGTGTCTCGAGCGAAAGCATCGTCCTCTCGATGGCTGCTTCGCGATAAGCTCTCGCTCGACCAACGCGGTGGCGTCGATTAGTTTGTCAGCTTAATAGATTATGAGTGATCCACGTTATCGAAAATTGGCCAAGCTGCTGGTCGAGTATTCTACACAATTGAAAAGAGGAGACAGAGTCCTGCTCGATATGATTGATGTGCCGGACGAATTCGCGGTCGAGATGATGCGCGCCGTCCGGGCCGTTCGCGCGATACCGCTGATTGAAGTGCGGCACACGCGCATCACTCGGGAAGTCCTCCGAGACACGACTGACACGCACGCCACGCTGGTTCGCGACGTCGAAATGTTTCGCATGAAGAAAATGCAGGCTTACATTGCCGTGCGAGGCAGCGCCAATGCGAATGAAACAGCCGACGTTGCCAACGACCGAATGGCGCTCTATTCCAAAACCCTGCGACCAGTGCTGAATTATCGCGTCAACAAAACGCGCTGGTGCGTCCTGCGCTGGCCAACTCCCAGCATGGCGCAAGCCGCGAACATGAGCACAGAAGCGTTCGAGGATTTTTATTTCGACGTTTGCACAATGGATTATCGGAAGATGGCCAAAGCGATGATTCCCTTGGAGAAACGGATGAAATCGGCCGATCGCGTCCATCTCAAAGGTCCGGGAACGGATCTCACTTTCAGCATCCAAGGCATTGGGGCCAAGATGTGCAAAGGCGACCGCAACATCCCTGATGGCGAAGTCTTCAGTTGCCCTGTCAAGGACTCAATCAACGGTGCGATTCAATTCAATACCCCAACGATTTATTCCGGCACAAAGTTCGAGAATGTTTGGCTGAAGTTTAAGGCTGGCAAGATTGTCGAGGCGACGGCGAATAACTCTAAACGTCTGAACCAGATTCTCGATACGGACCCCGGAGCGCGGCACACGGGTGAATTTTCCCTCGGGTTTAATCCTTATATTCAGAACCCGATGTGCGACATTCTCTTCGACGAGAAAATTGCCGGATCGCTCCACTTAACTCCCGGCCAGGCGTACGAAGATTGCGACAACGGCAACCGCTCGGCCGTGCATTGGGACATGGTATTGATCCAGCGGCCCGAATGGGGCGGAGGCGAAATCTGGTTTGATCGGGAACTGATCCGGAAAGACGGGATGTTTATTCCCAAAGATTTGAAGCCCCTAAATCCGTCGCATCTGAAGTAGTTGTTCGGCGATCCTCAATTGCAACGCAGTTGAGTTCGTCCATGCAGATGTTCGCGATTGGGCAGCTCCGGTCGAGCGGTTTGATTTGCTGGCGACCCATTTCTTTCTGGACTGCTTCCGCGCGGAACAGCTCGCGATGATCGTTCCTCGTCTGGCGAAGGCAGCGACAGCGAATGCGCGCTGGCTTCTGGCCGATTTTCGAGAACCAGCGGCTGGCTTCGCGAAGTGGCGGGCGAAATGGATTTTGCGGATCATGCATCTCTTTTTCCAGCGAGTCGTGCATCTTTCGGCGGCAGAGTTGACGCCGCCGGATCCCTATCTTCAAGACACGGGTTTCACGCTCCGCGAGCGGCGGCTTTTTGAATGGGGATTATTGCACGGTGACCTTTGGGAGCGCGCTTGATCATGAAAACTCTCTTGCCTTTGTTTCTCTTAATTCTCGCACTGTCTGGTGAAACGTTTGCAGCGACCTTCGCCCGACCGGACGCCCGCGCGAATCCCGATCTTTTCGTATGGACCGATACTTGCAACGTCTATGTGTTGCGCAACGGCGATGCGGCGCTGCTCATTGACTTGGGCGACGGCGGCGTTCTGGATCACTTGTCCGAGATCGGAGTGAAGCAGGTCGAGTGGGTGTTATTCACGCACCACCACCGAGAACAATGCCAAGGGGCGCCGCGCTTGCGCGGCACGGGCGCGAAAGTCGGCGCGCCGGCGGCCGAACGCGCGCTGTTCGAACGCCCGGCGGATTTCCGAAAAATGAAAGTGCGGCTCGGCGACGCCTTCACGATTCACGGCGCCAGTTACGTCCGCCCGCCCATTCAACCGATTGCTGTGGATCGCGCGTTCGAGCGAATGGATACGTTTACCTGGCGCGGGCATGAGTTTTGGTGTGTGGATACGCGCGGGAACAGCCCGGGCGCCATGTCCTATCTGCTGCGTGCGGGAGATCGTTGGCTCGCCTTCACCGGTGATCTGATGCTTGAAGGCGCACGGTTGCACACATGGTTCGATTCCGAGTGGGACTATGGATTTGCTGCTGGAGTGTGGGCGCTTGCCAATTCGGCCGCGCAAGTTGCGGGATACAATCCGTCCTGGCTCCTTCCTTCGCACGGACGACCGGTCTCACAACCAGGGCCGCAGCTCGCTGAGTTTCAGGAAAAGCTTTTCAAGTTCGAGCGCTTGTACGTTCGCGGCTATCCGGTTAATTCGTTCGCCAGCGCCGTGCAGGACCGCACGTCGCGTCCTACAAAAGTCCCGCACGTCTGGCAGGTCTTGCCGCATGTCTACAAATTTCGCGGTCCGGGCTATTTCCCGAATTTCTATTTGATTATCGCGGACAGCGGTCACGGACTCGCTGTGGATTGCGGTTTGTTGAACACAAACCAACTCGACACGGCGATTGCTGGGATGAAGGAACATCTAGGTCTCAAGCAGATCGACGCCATTATTCCTACGCACATGCACGGCGATCATTTCCTGCAAGCGCCGCACCTCCGCGCCAAATGGGGCGCGCAGATTTGGGCACTCGACCGGATGGGCCCGGTCTGCGAGCGTCCGGAATGGTTCGATTACTCAGCGCCCATCCAGGCTTATGGCATTGGCGTGGACAGCGTTCGTTTCGATCGCCTCTTTGCCGACGGCGAAAGGCTCCGTTGGGAAGGTTACGATCTAACGGTGGATTGGATGCCTGGCCAGACCGAATTCGCGCTTTGCGTGCAAGGTGTCATTGACGGCAAGAAGGTCGCGTTTACCGGCGACAACATTTTCGGTGATCCGCGCGATCCGGAACAGAACGGCCATGAAGCGATGGTTGCGCATAACAGCGCGGTTCTTGAAGAGGGTTACATTTATGGCGCCGAATATCTGCAACGTCTCAAGCCGGACATTCTGCTCGGTGGCCATTCTTATGTAATGGATGAGCCGGCAGCGTTCATTGAACGCTATCGCCGGTGGGCTTACGCGATGCGTGATGCGTTTCGTTCGTTGAGCAGCGAGGACGACTACCGCTATTGGTTTGATCCGTTCTGGGTTCGCGCCGAGCCGTATCGTTCGACCCTGCAAATGCGAGAAGCATTGGAGTTATCTCTGCATGTCAGGAATTTCGGCGCGCGCGAACAAACTCAGCGAATTGAAATTCACGCACCGCCAGGCCTTATCGTTGAGCCGGCTCGCTTGGACGCTCGGCTCGGTGCAAGTAAGCGCGAAAAATTTCGGCTGAAAGTCACAGCTACGTCTGAGGCCAAGCCGGGGGTGCAGCTCATTGCTTTCGATATTACCCGCGACGGACGCCGGTACGGAGAGCTATTCGACGCGATTGTCGAAATTCGGCCAGCAGCGCCCTGATAGAGAATGACAGGACCGCAGCAGAGCGTGAATGGCTGCAAACCTGCCAAGCCATTTTGTTCTCGGCGTCATTTATTCGAAATGCGATGACGTCGCCGACGAGCGAAAGCAGAGGAGGAGAGCGAATGAACGCGCCACCTCTCGTTCCGCCACTCCAGTGTCAAGGCATCAAGACCAAATTTGTCAGCGAAATCAGCAGGCTCGCGCGCGCGCAGGAGTTTGAAGGCTGGATAGAGCCCTTCTGCGGCTCCTGTGTTGCAGCCTTCAACGTCCAGCCGAAGCGCGCGCTCCTGGCAGACTCGAACATCCACATCATCCGCCTTTATCAAGACATCCAATGCGGCAGTCTTACACCAGGTCTTGCCAAGGCATTCCTCATGGAAGAAGGAGAAAAACTGCGATCCATCGGGGAAGCTCATTACTGCGCCGTCCGCGACCGGTTTAATTCGCAGCCGACTTCGCTCGATTTCCTTTTTCTCAATCGCTCCTGCTTTAACGGGGTGATGCGATTCAATCGACAGGGAAAATTCCACCGAGGAACTGCGGCATCCAATGATTGAGGCCCTGATCACGAATTTCCCAGCATACCCACAACAGCCCGTCGGCGACCGGCATCGCCAGTTGGTGTTGTTTGAGAGGCCCGAGCGCGACTATTCCACTCCTTGAAGCAGCAACCTATCGCTCATGCTGGGATGGATTCCTGGAAGTCGCAGGCTGCTGAACGATGCCTCACTCGGCCGTGATCCCAATCAAAAATGGCGCTGGCTCGGCAATGCTTGACACATAATCGATGGCCTTCACCTCGATGTCGGGCAGAGGGTTTTCCCAGGTGCTCTTGTATAAAGCGATCTTTTGTCCCTGAGGTTGACTGGCTGGATTGCTCCCGCTCCAAGCCAGGAGAATACCTGTGCTTGCCCCGGTGGCGTCGGTGTCGGCCCACCAGTCGCGCACATCGAAACCGTAAATGATGGAGCGGCTTCGGCGTTGGCCATCCGCATGATGGATAATGTAGCTGCCAATCGGCATTCCTTCCTGGGTCGTCCAGGCGGCGCCGTGCAGAAAGTGCAGGCGCCGGCATTTTAGACCAATCGCGATCTCTCTGACTTGTCGCGGATACAGGCGGGTCATATAGAACTCGCCGCGCCCGGCCAACTGGACAACGCCGCGAATGTCGAATGGCGTCCCGGCAATCGTCTGCAATCCGCGCGGCAATGCCGAAAGATCATTGCCCGTCCGTTGCGAATGCCAAGGTTCGGTCAACGGCGCATTGTAGTGCGCCGACAGATCGATCAATTGCGGCGGTGTGTTTGGCGCGCGCGCTGGAATCAGTTCCGGCAAACGGGTTTTGTCGAATTGGGGTTCGCTATCGCTGCTGCGCGATTCGCGTCCCCCGGGCCGGTCGCCGCGCGACTGAAACCGCTGAACTTGGCGCGCCTCCGCTGGCGGTTTGAACGTGAACGCCGTTTCATCGGGAGACGCGTTCAGCTTGATGTTCGAGTGCTTCATGGTGGTCACGAAATTGCGTAACTTCACCATGCGCGGAGGCCCAAAGGTGCTCGGCATCGCCGCCGTCATGTTCAACTCCGAAAGGTCCGCCTTCCATTGGCGAATTAAGCCGTCGGCAGAACCGATCCAGGCGGTTAACGGCAGCGGTTTCAGTTTGCTGGCTGGCCCTGGCGCGCTCCGTTCCGGCGCCTGTTCTGTCCAGGTCAATACGTGTGTTTGGTCGCCGTCAAAAGGCTCCTTGCCCAGAAACCTGAGAGTCTTGCTCTGCTTGGCCAGCGCGACTTGGGGATCTTTCGACAGAATAAGGCCATAAGCTGAGTATGAGAAATCCATCTCGGCGATCCCATCGGCTTGATCCAGGATAACCTTCAACGAATCGGGCGCCGGGCCGACAGTATATTGCCTGATGTCGCGGCGGTACGTCCAAAGTCTCTCGCCATCGCTGACGACTTGAATGTCCACGTCCGAAATTCCTCTGCTAATTTTCACAGACAAATTCAGCTTGTTCGGTTTTTCCAACGCCAGTGTGAGCGTGCCGGACGTGCTGACTTTGGTCCCTCCCTCCATCTCGAAGTCTTGCTTGATTTCGGCGATATCCTGATACGTGGTGAAGCCTGTGTAAACCTTGCCGAAGTTCTCGATGGCCGCGCGCGCTTCCCTGGCTTTGACTTGCTTGGTGATAAACCAAGCCACGCCAAGGCTCACGACTGTCAAAATGGCGACGACCCCCGCGCCACGCAGCAACCCTCGGCGGAACGCTTCCCTCTGGCGGCGCAATTCCTGGTCCGGCATGTTCGCGCGAACCCAGGTTTGATCGAAGACCCGGTGATAAATTCGATTGCGCACTTCGAGCAGGCCATGGACGACGCGGATGATTCCTGTGAGGCGCAGAAAGCTGATGAACGAGTTTGTCTCGTCGTCGCGGACGCGTTTGCGATTCCAAACGCGCTCGTAAAGACTCAGCAAGCTTGCCAAATCGACTTCGCTGCGGAGCAATCGTTCGCGAACGAAGAGCAGATTATCATCCCGTTCGCGCGCGCGGTTCGAAAGGAAGAGCTCCTGGCAATGGCGATCGACGCCCGAGGCATTTCCCACGCCTTTATCCTCGGCGATGGCCTGGCAAAGGCGCTGTGTCAAGTATGGGTGGCCGTTGGTCCAGAAAAGAATGCGTTCGAGCAAGTGGTTCGCATTCTTAGTTTCTCTTCCAAGACCGTTCGCCAAGGGCGCCGCTTCTCCCCGGGTGAAATCGTACAGTTCGATTCGGCGGCCGATGTTGAATGGTGTCGTCCGTGTGTCGCGAATAAGGTCGCTCGGCGTGGCCACTCCCAGCAGACAAAACGTGAGGCGATTTAGGTCCGGGTCTTCGGTCCGCCGATTGTAGCACTCGCGAATCGCCGAAAAAAATTCGTCCGTCGAAAACGGGAGGCTCCGCACGGTGTCAATTTCATCGACGAAAATGACCAACGGCCCGGGGCGCTTTACCATGACGACGTCACGAATGACCGACATTAAACGTTGGACCGGGCTGACGCGTTCGTTCTGTTTCCAGAAACCGTCGAGTTCTTCTTCGAGGTGAAGTTGGCGCCCCATGCGGACGAGCAAGCCATCATACCATTGCTCCGGAGTCAGGTTCTGGCCAATGGCCGTGAGATCCAGCGAAACGACGTTAATGCCTTTAATGCGAAGCCGATTGGAAGTTCGAACCATGAGCGATGACTTGCCCATTTGGCGCGAAGTGAGCACGTAACAGAATTCTCCTTTGAGCAAGCCATCGAAGAGATCGCGGTCTGCCTGCCGTTCCACGTAGGACGGAGCATCCTGGGGCAATGTGCCTCCAATGACATAAAAGCTGGCGGTGCTCATACAAGGCGACTGAGCTTAGTTGGGGAGCGTCATGCGTCAAAAGGAAAAAGTTATTTTCAATCCGCGGAGCTTCCGCAAGCCCGGACGCTCTGGGCGTCGCGAAACCGCTGCCGACTGAAAGTCGGCGATACGGCAGACTACAAGTCTGCGTTACGACCAAAGAGAGAACGGCAAAATGTTTCCTCGATCCAATGGTTTCGGATAGAATCCAAGCATGACGACGCCTGAAATTCTGAAGCAACTCGAACACCTTAGCTCGACAATTCCGCGCACAGCATTGCAAGCCGCGGCAAAGCACCGCGACGCCGTCATTCCTGAATTGCTCGCCGCGCTCGAACGCGCAAGCACTCACCCGCAAGCCGTGGCCGCCGATTCACAGTACATGCTCCATGTGTACGCGGTTTATTTATTGGCGCAGTTTCGCGAACGGAGAGCATTCGCGCCGCTCGTGAAACTTCTTTCGCTGCCCGAGGAGCTGTTGATGGAGTTGCTTGGTGAATTAATTATCGCGGATGGCTCGCGCATCCTCGCGTCGGTTTGTGGCGGTGACCTGGCCCCTCTGAGGCAACTGGTCGAACGGGAGGATGTCCATCATTATGTCCGTGGAGAAGCTATAGAAACGATGGCCGTTCTGGCGGCTTGGGGCGAAAAGTCGAAAGACGAGGTCGTTGCCTATTACCGCGAACTGTTTCAGGCCAAACTGGCCCAGCCTGGCGACCGCAAGGTTTGGACGGCCTTGGTGGTTTGCAGCTGCTACTTAGGCGCCGGCGAATTGCTTCCGGAAATCCGGCAAGCCTTCGAGAGTGATTTGATCGATACCGCCGTTACGACTTTAGTGGATGTCGAGGATGCCATCTCTCAACGAAAGGATGAGTTGTTCAAACAGTTCGCGAATAGTCAGCCGCCGATGAATGACACCGTCCGGGAGTTCGAACGCTGGACCGCCTTTTGCGAAAGAGAAGTCTCTGTCGAGTCGAGGGTGGCGAAAGCGTTGCGAGCACCGCCCCGGCCGGCGCCATATGTTGCGCCGCAGAAAATCGGACGCAACGACACATGCCCTTGCGGAAGCGGAAAGAAATACAAGAAGTGTTGTGGCGCGACGAAATAACCCGAGGCGTGGCTCCGCGAAGGCCGTTACGTGGTTACACACGGTTACGAGGTTGCATCGGTGAAGAATTGGACGCTATTGCGTCGTCGCGCGAGCACTCCCTGTGCGGTCCCGAGAGACCTGGCTACAGTTGTCCCAGAAGCATAGTTCAAAGCCCCGTCGTAAACTTAATCGCAAACTTTGTCGGGAATTCGTCATTCGATTAAGTTGTCGACAAAGTTTACGACCAAGTTTTCTCCGTGCGACAGCTTTTAGGACAGGCCCTGGCTTGGCTAGCGCGACTTCGAGGAGGCGGTTCCCCGCAACATATTCCACAATTGAGGACCGAAGCGTTGGAGAAGTGATCCCGCAATGATCACTCCGACTAACGGAAGAAGAAGGAGCTTAAAAATCAACGAGGCCGACTGGTTCAATTCTTCATCTTGTTTAAACTTTTTGGAACCCCCCGATTTTTCGCGGGAGGATGACTTCGCCTTCACCACTGCGGTTGTCTTTGCCTCAGGTGGCGCCACGGTTTCTTCCTTCGGCGTCTCAGCTGCCGCGACAACCGCTGCCTGTTGTCCGGAAGATTTCTCCGGCGCCTTGGCTTCTTCTTCGCCTTCCGGTTTTCCGACTTGAACGCCCTGCAGCGTTACCTTGGGGGCCGGTGGATTTTTGAGCGTGTAGAACCACCAGCCAACAAAGATGGCGCTCGCAATTCCGGTGAGTATCGCTGTCCGAATGATGCGACGCGGCGAGATCATTCCCTTCCAAGTCAATCGCGTTTCGCGCTCTTTGATCAACGATCTCAGTTCGCGAGCCAGATGTCCGGCGCCGCCAGTCCGCTCTTGAGGATTTGCCGCAAAAAACGCCAGCAGCTTCTCCCGCTTCAAGCTGCCAATAATCTCTTTAACGCGCGCAGGTGCGATAACCTTGCGGTTCTGTCCAATCTTCTTCTTCAACAACTCAAACTTCGCTTCCTCTTGCTTGAGCTTTTGAACCCAGTCCTGTCGAAAACAGAATCTGAACGTGCGCTGCCCTCGGCCTTTTGGTTACTTGGTTACTTTCCGTCATTGCCAAACCCGGTCGTAAAACGTTACTAAGAGCAGTCCTATGGCTAGCGTTGCCGAACAATTGCGCCAAGCGCGGGAACAACTGAAACTATCCGTTTACGACGTGGCCGAGGCGACCAAGATTCGAACGGACCACGTGCGCGCTTTAGACCAGGGAGCTTATGACGTTTTTGCCGCGCCGGTTTACATTCGGGGATTTGTTCGCACCTACGCCACGCTCGTGAAACTGGATGTCTCACAGGTCATGCGCGACCTGGAAGCGGAGCTGTCGGCCAGCAAACGATTCAGTGAACCGCCGCACCTCGGGGTCAAAAAGGCTGCGCTGATTGACAGCATCATGCTCCAGCTTGCGAAGGTGAATTGGCAATTGATGGCGTTTGTTCTTGGAGTTGTTCTTGTCGCCGCTTTGGCCGTCCTGAGTTATCGGGCCTGGAGCATTCGTCAAAGTATCGATCCATTGAGTAACCTCGGTCCCGGTTTGTACGATGTTCCTCAAACGAATGCCGGAGAATTGCTGCCGCTGCCCAGCGCCGGGTCGCCTCGGCCTGAGCGGTGATTTTCCTCAGCAATCCTCCCCATGAACCACAGCAGTTGGTTCATGGACCGAATTGCGAATTGCTGGATTTTCCTTTGCGTTCGTTCCCTCGCCTCGCGTAGTTTTCTGGCAGTGTGAAGATGTGCCAACCCAAACAGCGGCCCGTCCGAGTCGGATTAATTTCACTCGGTTGCGCCAAGAATTTAGTCGATGCCGAGATTATGCTCGGCTCGCTCATGCGCGAGGGCCTCGAGATTACCAACAACGCGGCCGAGGCAGACGTGGTGATCGTCAATACCTGTTCGTTCATTGACACGGCGCAGGAGGAGAGCGTCGATACGATCCTCGAATCGGCGGAACTGCGCGAGGCTCAAAACCGGGGCCAGGGACTTGTGGTATCCGGCTGCCTGCCCCAGCGTTTCCGCGAAGATTTGCCGAAGCTCTTGCCGGAAGTTGATGCATTCATGGGCATCGATCAGGTTTCGCAAGTTGCCGATATCGTTCAACAAGCCCTCGTCCATCGCGCGGCTCGACTCAGTCCTGAACCACCGCAATCGCGCGCGAAACGACAAATTGTTTCCCGATTGGCTGAACTCAGCAAAGGCCAGCCCGAATCCCCCAGTGCGCCTGAGGAAAACCTCCGCGGCGCCGAGAAGTTTGGCCGCACCAAGACAACCCTCACGCCCATTCCGCCAGGAAAGCCGTCGGCCACCGACGGATCACGGATCACGGATCACGCATCACCGCCCTTGGTCTCCGTCAGCCCACGCCCAGTTTACATTCCGGACTATGCGACACCGCGCTTTCGATTGACTCCCGAGCATTTTGCTTACGTCAAAATCGCTGAGGGCTGCAATCATCCCTGCAGTTTTTGCACGATCCCGCGCATGCGTGGCGCCCATCGGAGCCGGCAATTGAACGGCATTGTTGAGGAGGCTCGCGGGTTGATCGCCAGCGGGGTCAAGGAACTGAACTTGATCTCGCAAGATTCGACCTATTACGGGCTCGATTTGCGTCCGAAACGCAACGGTTCGATCGCGTCGCCGCAAAAATTCCGCGAAGCGGCGCAGGCTTTGCCCGCTGACACGCCGACGCTTTGCACATTGTTGCGGGCGCTCAACGATTTGCCCGGGGATTTTTGGATTCGATTGCTTTACACGCATCCTGCCCATTGGACCGACGACCTCATTCGAACGATTAGCGAATGTCCGAAGGTCGCGCGTTACGTCGATATGCCGTTGCAGCACATTCATCATAATATGCTCGAACGGATGCGCCGTGAGACTTCCCAGGAATACATTGTCGATCTCATAGCTCGAATTCGTGCTGGGATACCAGGGATTGCGATCCGAACCACCTTTATCGTCGGGTTTCCAGGAGAAACGGAAGTCTATTTTGAAACGCTTCTCAACTTTATTCGTGAAACGAAGTTCGAACGCCTGGGCGTGTTTACTTACTCACAAGAAGAGGGAACGCTGGCTGGAAAGATGATGGGCCAGGTGATGGCATCGGTCAAAAAGGCGCGCCGGAAACGAGCGATGGCTGTGCAACTTGACGTGGCGCGCCAGGTTTCCAGCTCGTTTGCCGGAAAAACGATCAAGGTGCTGGTCGAGCACCGGGCGACCGCGAAGGAATTGTCCAACGCCCAAGTCAGTTCGTGGGAGCATGGGCTAATTCGGAGTGAGGGCTCGATTTTGGAAGGACGGCACCTCGTCGCACGCAGCGAAGCGGACGCACCGGACATCGATGGCCGCGTTTATGTGCGAGGCAAATTACCGTTGGGCCAATTTGCTCAGGTCAAGGTCATCGGCCACACGGATTACGACTTGATTGCAGAGCTCTAGCATGCAGTCAAGGTTAGCCCTCCCCGTGAACCCCCTGGGAGGACAGGGCGTCCCGCCTGTCCTTCTTTTGGTGTACGCAGATGCAGGACAAGCGGGACCCCCTGTCCTGCCACGTTCATGGGCGCAATGCGCGAAATCTTGTTTCGGCGAAGTCTCTCCCTGTCCGATGGGGCGAGGCGAAACGCCGTTGCAAAGTCTTTTCCTTCGCCCCATCGCATAGGGAGAGGGAGATCATGAACGTTCCCAACAAGCTCACCATCTCGCGCCTGGTGCTCACGGTCGCGTTTTTGGCGGCGATCTTTTCTGAACTGCCTTTCTCGAAGACCGCGGCGCTGATTCTCTTCTCGATCGCGAGCTTGACCGATTACTACGATGGCAAGATTGCGCGGCGAGACAAATTAATTACGAACTTTGGGACATTGATGGACCCGCTGGCGGACAAGATTTTGACTTGTTCGGCCTTTATCGCGTTCGTGGGAGAAGGAGAGATGGCCGCCTGGATGGTTGTGATTATTGTGGCGCGCGAATTGGCCATTACCGGATTGCGGCTGCTAGCAGCTTCGCAGCAAGTCGTGCTGGCCGCTGAAGGCTACGGCAAACACAAGACAATTTCCCAGATCGTCGCGATCATCTCTGTGCTCGTTCTGATCAGTTTCCCCGAATGGGGTCCGTGGGCTAAGCTTGTTTTTGCGTGGTGGGTGCCAACCTTTACTGAACTGTCCAAGTGGGTCGCAGTTTCGCTCACGTTGATCTCGGGCGCGCTTTATTTCTGCCGAAATGGGGGAGTTTTTCTGCGCGATCTATAGTGTCGTGTCCTTATGAAGATAACGAAACAGAGGGAGAGGAGATTTTCCGAATTCACTTTCCTTGACTCGGAGCATTCGGACGCCGCCAGATCTTGGAGTGCGGCGATGGAGTCTGCGCAATCGCCTCTTTGCCGGCAAGCGGTCCGAGTCCGCCCCGCGCTGGCGAGAGTCTTCGATGGCTGCGGACGCCAAAGCGGTGACTCCGTTTCTCTGCGTCATGAACCTGGCCTTAGGAGCGCGGCATTTACGCCGCCTCAACATCCAAGTTTGGGACCATCCCTGGGATGAATCGCTTCGCGCTATGGCTGGCGCAAGGGTTGGGATCGGGCCTTGTTCCGGTTGCGCCCGGAACATTCGGTTCCATGATCGGGATGGTTTGGTTTCTTCTCCTCGTGAGCGTGCCAAGCGGCTTCGTTTACGTTTGCGGTTTGATCGTGGGAATCGCCGTCTCGGTCCGCGTCAGCGGCTTGGCTGAAAAGTTGTTAGGGCAAAAGGATCCGAGTTCGGTGGTTGTGGACGAAATCGTTGCTGTGCCGTTTTGTTTTCTAACCTGGATCGCGGCATTGTGGCTGAAATATGGACATTGGCCCAGCGCTGGCGTTTTTTTGACTTGGAACACTTGGCCTTACACGCTCGTCCTGTTGGTCGCGTTTCGGGTCTTTGACATTGCCAAGCCGTGGCCTGTGCGGCAGAGCCAGTGCCTCAAAGGAGGCTGGGGGATCACGGCGGACGATCTGCTCGCTGCGGCGTACGTGAATCTTTGTGTCTTGGTAGCGATGTCGATTGGCTTCTGGCCACGCTAAGTGAGTCGTAGCGCAAGCGGCGATTCGCGCCGCGGATTTCGCTGATTGACGCGCATGAGGCTCAAAACTCACGATGAGTCATCCTCACGCAAAATGCGTGAAAATAATCAACCACGCCCTTCGGTTGGCGTAGAACCAACGGGGGCATCGCTCGAAGGCAAGTGAAGAATATGCCGATGGATGTGCGTTCCGACGCACATCCATCGGCTGAAACCGGCGAAAATCGTTGTATCCACTCGGGGCTCAGACAACTGGCACTAGCTCTGCTCAAGATAATTTTGACTCGCGCTAAAGATTTTTAAAAAAGAATTTTTAGCAAAATTCGTTGACACTCTGGTTGGTTTTATTAGAGTGCGGCGTCCCGTAACCCAAAATTAACCGAAAGAAACTATGAACCGCGTTTTTCATAAATACAAAGTCGGGGCTTTCACGCTCATCGAGCTGTTAGTCGTTATTGCTATCATTGCAATTCTGGCAGGTATGCTTCTGCCCGCCCTGGCCAAAGCCAAAGCCAAGGCCCAACGCATCAAATGCGTCAACAATCTCAAAAACGTCGGTTTGGCCTTCCGGATCTTCGCCACAGATAATGGGGACCGGTATCCAATGAGCGTTTCGACCAACGAAGGCGGCTCATCGGAATTCACCACCGCAGCCCAAGCTCCGCTCAATTTTTATCACTTTAGAACGATGTCCAACGAGTTGAGCACGCCGAAAATCATCGTCTGCCCCAGCGACGGCACCAAAACCGAAGCAACGAACTGGACCACTCACTTGAACGTCTTAAAGAATAAGGCAGTGAGCTTCTTCGTCGGCTTTGATGCAGATGAAACGAGGCCACAGTCACTGCTTGCTGGTGACCGAAATATCACCAACGACACAAGCACTCCAGTCCGGCCTGAGACGGAGGTTAATAAGGCTGCCAACTCCGGTCAAACCGTCAAGATGGGCACCAATCACACGGCAACCAAGGGTGCAGGCTGGACCAAGGACCTTCACCAGAACCAAGGCAACATCGCGTTGGGCGACGGTAGCGTGCAGCAGCTTTCTACGAGCCGCCTCCGTGAACAACTCAAGACTAGCGACACGGACAACAACTTCGGTTTCCCCTAAACCGCGAGTTCAGACGTAAAGTTTAGAATTATTAAGAGGCATCCGAAAGGATGCCTCTTCTGCTTTTAACCTCCTTACATAAGCAACCTTCCTGTCGCGGCGTCTCGTAAGAGCGCCGCCATTCCTAAACATTCAAGTTTGCGGCGCTCTCACGAGACGCCGCTACAAAACCATCGAGTCAGCCGTTAGCTCAACGATCTCTTTTAGACGCGTGCTGGGCCGGAACTGAATAGTTCGAAAGAGCTTATCCACAACGGGCTTGCGCCGCAGCATATCTTCGAAGCCCTCGGCGTATGCCTCACGGTATGGAACAAACGAGATCGGTGAATTTGAATTCAACGTTTTCACCACCAACTCGGCCAGTTCCTTGATGCTAACCTCATCGGTTCCACCGACATTAAAAACTTCGCCGCTCGCTGCCGGACACTTCTGCAATCGAATCAATGCCTCGACGGTATCTTTCACGTAGCAGAAACAGCGCGTTTGGCGCCCGTCGCCATGAACCTTCAGCGGGCGCCCGGCCTTGGCCGCCTCAATGAACCTCGGCAAAACCATCCCGTAACGGCCCGTTTGCCGCGGTCCGACTGTGTTGAATAATCGGACAATGACCACTCGCAAGCCCCGCTCTTTCGCGTAGGCGAGCGCCAAAAACTCATCCACGAGTTTGGAACAGGCGTAACTCCAGCGTCCCAGGTGCGGGGGGCCAATGATCAAGTCATCTTCTTCGCTGAAGGCCGGCTTTTGGCTTTTCCCGTAAACCTCGGAAGTGGAGGCTAGAAGGAGCGGAACTCCCCGCTCCCCAGCCGCTTCGAGGATGACTTCGGACTCACGCAGATTTGTTTGGATCGTCCGAATAGGAGAATGAACGACCAACTCGACACCTACCGAGGCTGCCAAATGGAAGATGAAGTCCGTTTGCGTCACGACTTGTCTGAGTTCGCGACACTCAGAAACTTTGACCTGGATAACTCGCAGTTGGGAATGTGAGGCGGCCGCTCGAAGATTGTTCAAGCTTCCGGTCGAGCAGTCATCAATGATGGTTACGGCGTGTCCATCCTGCAGAAGCCTTTCCACAAGATGCGACCCGATGAAGCCAGCACCTCCCGTAACTAGAATCCGCTCTTGTGTCATTCAGAAGTATTCCGTTCTTAATGGGCAATTTCCATAAACGCCTGCTCAGGATCGCAGCCTTTAGGCTGCAGAAACAGGCGATTGTCCTTGCAGTTCCCAACGTGCTGCAGCCTAAAGGCTGCGGTCGCGAGGTGCTCCTGGCAGGATCCGACTCCCCAGTCCAAACGTTGAGGTGCACCTAGACAGGCGGGACGCGCTTTCCTGCCAAGTTTACGGTTCATTCGGAAAGCGCGGTTGCCACCGCCTGAGCCAATCGTTGTCGATAGTTTGGGCTGGCGATCAGTTTTGCCTCCTCGACATTCGAAATAAATCCTCCTTCAAGCAGGACTGCCGGGCGCTTCTGTCCTTGCAGAACCGTCATGAACCGCGCCCGACGGATGCCTCGATCCTTGCGTCCGCTCGCCTGAATCAGGGCGCGATGCAAACGGACCGCATACTGAAGGTTCTCGGTGTCGTGGACATTGTTCGGGTAAACGAGACGCGGATCATCGTCGTACTCGCGTATTATGTTCGAAGGCATGCCTGTTGGCGTCAGGCAGTAGGTCTCAATGCCCATCGAATCGTTGCGCGCCGACGCACCTTTCACAGAATTAAAATGAAGACTGACAAAGAGGTCGGCCTGTACCTTTTCGGCAAAGGCCACTCGATGGGTGGCTGATAAATCGATATCTTGAGTCCGCGTCAAAAAAACGTTCCAGCCCTTGGCGGTCAACAGTGGCTGCACACGCAAGGCCCAGTCCAGCGTATAATCTTTTTCGTACGTCTCATTGAGCGCCGACTTAGCGCCTGTGTTTTCGCCGCCATGACCCGCATCAATCACGATGGTCAGGCCTGTCCGCAAAACCGGCTTCACCATCAACGGCGCAAAATTCTTGACCACATCTAGCGCATGGACCAAGAGCTGGCCATCGGCCACTTGAGGTTCGAAGCCCAAGGCCACGCCAAGTCCGTCCCAATAGGCCATTCTGCTGCCGACGGATAAACTTAACGCGCCCGCCGGGCTTTGCATCTCGTACGCCAAGTCTGGATTTCCCTTCACCATTTGAATTTTGCCCCAGGCATTGGTCTGGCACCACCCGGCCCAAGAAATCCACTTCTGGCCCCGCAACAACTGCGCCAGTTCAGCGACATTGACCACACTTCGCGCCAGCTGACTGGGCAATTGATTCGTTTGAACTACGATCACGTCCGTGGCCTTAGGTTCGGGATCTTTTGGCGCCATTTGGGTTTCGATCGGGGTGATCTTCTTGATCTGCTTGGGAGGAGTTGGGCAAGCCGTCAACAAGAGCAAGGCAAAGAGAGAGAACGCCGTTTTGCGCAGATTCAACACGCCGGCATTTTGCTTAAGTTAAAGTCCGACTCAAGCAGGATGTGTGATCTCGTGCGCACGCGTGACTCAAGGATCGACCCACCTGGCAATCCTTGGACCCCCATGCGCAGTGCATCCCGAAGTTGTCGGTAGCGGCGGGCATCCTGCCTGCCGCAGAGGGCGTGCATCTTGCCGCCCGGAGCAACGCTTGAAACGAGGAGGCTGTGTTCTAGTGCGTGCGCGTGATCCGCCGGGCAGGATGCCCGCCGCTACGATGTGCCGACAACTTCGGGATGCACCGCCCCTCGTGCGACTGCGCGACTGCTTCAAAGATTGACGCGAAACGGCTCACCCATAAGATGGCCGGCGTTTTCCAAAGCACATTTTATGAGCAGCAAATACGACGAAGCAGTCGCGACCAACATCACCTCAGTTTCGAAGGAAGCCCGCGTTTTCCCGCCGCCCAAGGAGTTTTCGAAGAAGGCTCATATCAAATCGCTGGCTCAGTACCGCAAGCTTTATGTCGAATCGATCCAAGCGCCGGAAAAGTTTTGGGACAAACAAGCGAGGAACGAATTGGTCTGGTTCAAACCTTGGAAAAAAGTTCTCCAATGGAAGGAACCGTTCGCGAAGTGGTTCATTGGCGGCCAACTCAACGTCAGTTTCAATTGCCTGGACAAGCATCTGGACACTCCGGTGGCTAATCGAGCCGCCCTCATTTGGGAAGGCGAACCCGCCGGGCCGGGCAAACCGGGCGAGGAACGCGTTTTAACTTATCGACAACTGCATCGCGAAGTCTGTCTCTTTGCCAATGTCCTCAAACGAAATGGAATCAAGAAGGGCGACCGCGTCATTATTTATCTGCCCATGGTTCCAGAGGCGGCGATTGCGATGCTCGCTTGCACGCGGATTGGCGCCGTGCATTCTGTCGTGTTCGGCGGTTTCAGCGCGCAATCGGTGGCTGATCGCATTTTCGATTCGCAGGCGAAGATGGTCATCACAGCGGACGGCGGATTCCGGCGTGGCCAATGCGTGCTCCTAAAAAAGAACGTGGACGATGCGCTCGCGCTGAAAGACGCGCAAGGCAATCGGCTCGCGAAGACGATTGAGAAGGTCATCGTTCTGCGCCGCGCGGCCAACGAGGTTCACATCGAAGAGGGCCGCGACGTTTGGTGGCATCGGGAACTTGAATATGTTGATGCTGATTGTCCCGCTGCCAAATTGGACAGCGAGCATCCGCTCTTCATCCTCTATACGAGCGGTTCGACCGGCAAACCGAAAGGCATTTTGCACACGACCGGCGGTTACCTGTTGGGCGCGAAAATCACCACCAAGTATGTGTTCGATTTGAAAGAGACCGATGTGTACTGGTGCACCGCTGATGTCGGCTGGGTCACCGGTCATAGCTACGTTGTGTATGGTCCTTTGGCCAATGGCGCGACCAGCTTGATGTACGAGGGGGCGCCGAATTTTCCGGAGCCGGACCGCTTCTGGCGTATCGTCGAAAAATACCGTGTCAATGTGCTGTACACCGCGCCAACGGCCATTCGCGCTTTCATGAAATGGGGTGTGGAATGGCCCAAGAAACATGACTTGAGTTCGCTGCGTTTGCTCGGCACGGTCGGCGAACCGATCAATCCCGAAGCCTGGATTTGGTATTACGAGGTGATTGGTGGGAAGCGCTGCCCGATTGTCGATACGTGGTGGCAAACCGAGACGGGCGGGATCATGATCACGCCGTTGCCGGGCGCGACGCCAGCCAAGCCGGGTTCGGGCACGTTGCCATTCTTCGGCGTGTTGCCCGAGGTAGTCGATGACAAAGGCAACGGCGTTCCGCGGAACACCGGCGGGAAGCTCGTCATCCGCAAACCTTGGCCGAGCATGCTGCGCGGCATTTGGGGTGATCCCAAACGTTACAAGGAGACTTACTGGAGCGAGGTTAAAGGGAGCTATTTTACCGGCGACGGCTGTCGCGAAGACAAAGACGGTTACTTCTGGATCGTCGGACGAATCGACGACGTCTTGAACGTCGCGGGACACCGCATTGGGACAGCAGAAGTCGAAAGCGCATTGGTCAGCAATCAGAAGGTCGCGGAGGCGGCGGTAGTGGGCCGCCCGGACGAACTCAAAGGGCAAGCGTTAGTGGCTTTCGTCACATTGAAGAGCGGCGTCACGGCGGCGCCGGAATTGCGCGATGAACTGCGCAGTCATGTGGCTAAGGAGATTGGCCCAGTGGCGAAGCCCGATGACATACGATTTGCGGAGGCACTGCCGAAGACTCGGTCAGGAAAAATCATGAGGCGCTTGCTCAAGCAGATCGCGGCGGGCGGCGAGATCAAGGGCGACACGACAACGCTCGAAGATTTCAGTGTGTTGGCGCAGCTGAGCCAGAGCGAAGAGTAACTGTATCGACTGTTTGAAGGCGGGACGTTCAACTTTCAAAATGGAAGACGCTCGATCAGTGGTGCGGACAAGAATGTCCGCGCGCCGATTTCACGGTCAGACTAGGGCGCGGCTTTTCTCCGCAATAGCGGATTGCCGATACGAAGGTTAGCATTTTGTTCGGAACATTCCGTTTTCAGTTCTTTACGCTTGCGGCATGAGTAAACCCAAATGCCGCGACATTTCTGCTGAAGCACAACACGTTTTAGACCATGGCCAT
>VHDE01000025.1 GCA_016871515.1 Verrucomicrobiota bacterium | reverse complement strand
GCTTGTGATTGTTCAAGCACATGATCCCCTGCGCCTTGGTTTTCGCTTTAGCCAAAGCCGGCAGAAGCATCCCAGCCAAAATCGCGATAATCGCAATAACCACCAAAAGTTCGATCAACGTGAACGCGCGGGAGCGTTTCTGGCAAGTGATATGGGTCGTGGACCGGGATTTCATTTTTGCATATCGGCGTGTGGGTTGACTGTAAGACTGTACTTGCGGTTTTTGTACGTTAGCGCGTCCTCAAATGCAATTCTGCGATACGGCAGACTGAAAGTCTGCGTTACGCCGACGACTTGTGGATGCACTGAGGCGAACCAGGGGCGTGCGCTTGCGCTTTTACCGGGCCGTGGACAAGAGTGCTTCGTAAGCGGCAAGCGCGCGGCGATACTCTTCCAAGGCTGCGGGAGGCAAAAGCGAACCGCTCCGAGCGATCTCATCTTGGACACGCTTGACCAAAAACTCGACTTCCTCGCGCCGCGGACGAAGCGGTTTGCCGGAAACTTCGACGAACCACGGCGCCGTATGAGCGAAACGGAATCGGCCTTCCGCTCGTTCCTCCCAACACCGCACCGCCATCCAACCAGAACCATCGAGTTCCACGGTCGCGTCGAAACGGGCCTCGTGCGCCCCGGTTTTGGTCTCTTTACGCTTCGGTTGAAAAGTTCGCGCGACTTCGCCGTTGACGATTACTTCGATCCTGGTCGCGGGTTCGATGCTCACGACTTCGCCGGAAAGCCGAAACCGCCGATTGCTTCTACCTCTTGATTTGAACACATGTCCGGATTTTTCCCCGTTCACCTCTGCAAACAGCATTGGCCCGGTCGTTACAAAACTGCGTCCATTCTTCAATCCATCCACCCAACCGTCATAACTGAAGCCGCGCGGCAAATGCACGTAGACGCGGCTGAAAGCCAGCGGGACCGGGTGAACCCCATTTGCGGTCCCGGCTGCCGGTTGCAAGCGAAAGCCACAATTCAAGAGCGCGTAATAGTTAAGGAATCCGTACAGCGTCCACTCGCGCTCAGTCCCAGTGCCTGTTCCGATCTTCATCCACGCGGGCGCAGGCACGGCCCAATTCTTAATCGAGTAATCCACGCGCCAATGATGGTTGTTCGCCAATTCAAAAAGATCGGGCCGAACAATCGACGCCAATGCCATCGACCAATCCCAATTGTGCTTTTCCAGATCGAGCAGGGCGCCTTCCGCACGGGCTCGCTCAGCCACTCGGCTGATCGGCAGCGCGGGCAAATCGAACACCGACTTGTGATTGACGACCAGCAGGGCCCCCAGCGTGTGCGACCGCTTCGCCGTCGAGAAAATCTCGTACTCGGTGTTGCGTGGATAAAAGACGTGGGTCGCATCGACATGCACCGGCGCCGGCGTGAAATCGCCCTTGAAATTGCGCCCGCTCTGCATCGGGGAAACATCCGCGTCAGTCGTCCAATAGACCATGGGAAAGACGACGTTGACATCCTCGGCCGCGATCACGTTAGGCAATTCTGCCGGGTCGCGATGCGTGTGCGTGTCGCCCGAAAACCAGCCTCGCGCGGGCATGTCAATCAATCGCCGCAACGGGATTGCAATCTCAGTCGGATGCTCACCGATAGTCACATCGCGCCGCGCAGGAAAGTATTCTTTGCCATGCTCCGCCAGAAACGTGTAGCGGCCCGGTGGCAGCTGAAGTTCGAATGGGTGGGCCGACAACGTCGTGTGCATCTCAACAGCGTTAGTGTTCCCCCGGTTTCCACGCTGGTACGTAATCGCCGTCCCGTCTCTCGAGGCCGAATCCGGAAAGAACCAGTGGCCGGTTTCGTCGCGAATGTAGAGCCGCGCCGCCAGGAAGCGCCTTGTCTTCTCGTCGATTGCTCCACCGCGGACCTTCGTCGTTTTCTCCGGAACACGTTTGCGCTGCTCGATGACAATTGTCGCATCGGCAGGCGCTGTGTTCGGATCGACAAATCGCGCCAAGTCGCGCAGCGCCATCACGCGATAGCCATTTCGATGAAGGTACTCCAGATATTGCTCGAACAATGCTGGCGGCGTGTGAACCCAGGGATGTTCATTGTCAGGGACACCATGGAATTGGAGGACCGCGATCCGGCCGTTGCGCGCCTGTTGCACGGCTCGCTGCAAATCCGCCAAAGTCCATTTCGGCCGTCCGTCTCCGGCGGATGGAATCAAGAGCGGATGATCGAGGCCCGGTTCAAATGCGAAGCCCCTGCCTTCGTCGTAAGGATGTTCCGGGGCGCCGCCTCGACGTGCAAATCGAATTCCCAATTGTTTAAGAATTGGAAACGCGTTCGTTGTGATGGCATTTCCGGGATAGGCGAAACTGGTTGGCTTGGGAATCCCGTGCTCCGCGCAACGCGCGTTGATGGCTTCAATCTGTTCTGGCAGTTTGTTGACGTTCCCGGCGTTCACCCCCATGTGGTCGCGGGTGTGATTGCCGATCTCGAAGCCATCCCGATGCAACTCGGCAATCTGTTCCCAAGTCATGTAATCCATCTTGTTCGTTCGAAACGAAAATCCTTCCGTAATGAAGAATGTCGCACCAAAGCCATACTTCTTCAGCAGTGGCCGAACAACCGAATGATGGGAGGCCACAGAATCATCGAACGTTAACACGACGAGTTTGTCTGGAATTGGTTCGAGCGCGCGGCTGATGATTTGGCCTAAGCCAAGTAAAAACAAGACGCCGAAGAAACAAAGGCGGTGGGTTAGGAATCGTGGATTCATACGTTGGATTCTGCCTGGCGCGGAGCTGGAATCAACTCTTCCCATAAACCGTCGGGCCGGAACAGGGTGCACCTCAGTTTCTGGCAAACAAGGTTCACCACGGCATTGCCCTTGGGATTCATCCCGCCATGGAATTGTCTTGAAAGCATCCCAGGCACCCGATACTTCTGCCGTCGCCAGCTTGCACTCGGACGAGCGCCGCGGTTGCGCAAACACAGTCACTTGGCACTGGAGCCCACATGGATCAATACGGGATCATCATCGGCGCAGCACTGTTAGTCATCGTAAGCGCCTGTGCTTGGTTTCTCGGAACGAAAGCTCACGCTGAGGTCCGCCGCTTTCGCGACGAACAGCACGAACACTTCCGCGGCCGGCCCGATTCGTAATTCCACGAAAACCTTGTGACCCATCCCGCCCAAGATTCTACCGACCGCGACAAGGCGGTGCTGCACGAATTCGGTTACGCGCAACAACTGCTTCGCGAGATGGGAGGGTTCTCCAACTTTGCGATTTCCTTCTCCATTATCTCGATCCTGACAGGCGCCGTGACGCTCTACGGCGTTGGTCTCAACGCCGGCGGACCGGTCGTGATGAGTATTGGCTGGCCGTTGGTAACGCTTTTTGTCCTTTTCGTCGCCGCGGCGTTAGCAGAATTGGCTTCGGCCATTCCGACTTCCGGCGCGTTGTATCACTGGGCATCGCTGCTGGGCGGACCGACTTGGGGCTGGATTGCCGCTTGGCTGAATTTGGTGGGGCTCATTGCTGCCATTGCCGGTATTGATTACGGCTGCGCGCAATTCATCACCCCGCTGCTCGGCCTGGAAGAAACGCCCCGCAATTTTATGTTGGTCTTCGGCGCATTGCTGCTGTCGCACGCAATTCTGAACCACATCGGCATCCGCACCGTCGCACGGCTTAACGATTTCAGTGCCGTTTATCACATTGCGGGCGTCGCAGTCGTGGTGCTGGCGTTGGCGTTTTTCGCACCGAAGCAACCAGTGAGCTGGGTGTTTACGCAAACGTTCACCACCATCGAGAATCAACCATACTGGTTTGCGTTTCTTGGCGGACTGCTCCAAGCACAGTGGACTTACACTGGTTACGACGCGTCAGCGCATACTATCGAAGAAACCAAGAACGCTCGTGTCAGTGCCCCGTGGGGGATTTATCTCTCGGTGGTCATTTCCGGAATCTTCGGCTATCTCATGCTGATCTTCGTCACGCTGGCGATCAAAGACCTTGGCGCGACGGCGGCCGCAACCAACCCATTCATCTACATTTTCGAACAAGCGCTCGGCGGGACGTTCGGCCGCGCGGTGCTTTGGATCGTGACGCTGGCCATGTGGTTTTGCGGTTTGTCGTGCGTCACTTCGACCTCTCGCATGATCTTCGCGTTCGCGCGCGACAAGGGAATGCCGTTTTCCCATTTATTCGCCACCGTCAGCCGCCGCTATCGCACGCCGGCCGCAGGCGTCTGGCTCGCGGCGATTCTTTCCTTTCTCCTTCCTTGCTTGATCCTTGCGTTGGTCGCGGCCTTTCCCACGCGACTGAGTTTTTCGAAATTGTACCCCGCCGTGACCGGCATCAGCACGATTGGCCTTTATCTTTCCTATGGCATTCCGCTGCTGCTCAAGTTGCGGGCGGTCCGGAAAGGCGTCTGGACATCTCGCGCGAATGGTCCCTGGAGCCTCGGCGGCTGGAGCGTCGCAGTGAACACAGCCGCCCTGATCTGGATCGCATTCATCACCGTGCTGTTTGTTTTGCCGCCAAACGATCTGACGGGTTACATCTTTGGCGGCACATTCGCGGCGCTGATCATCCTATATTTTGTCGCGGTGCGCGGCCATTTCAAAGGACCATTACCGCAAGCCAAATCACAAGCCGAATTGCTGAAGATTGAAGCCGAGCTCGAAGAGTAGCTCCGGCTTCCATCTCACACAGAAACTTGCTTCCACTGGGCCTCCAGCCCTCGGCGCCGAATCCATTCGCTTAACTCGTCCGATTTGATCTGGTTACCGGAAACGGCGAGCATCGATCGGATATCCCGCAGATGCTTTTCAGATCCGCCTTCGCGAAAGTACTCTAACTTGCGGACAATCACATACTCCGGAGGAGCAACCGTCATCGGTTCGCCAGCGAACTCAAGCTGGCGCGCATTACGGAAGGCCCAAGCGTGTAACTCGTCGCGACCGCTGGTGTAAAAATCAGCTTTAAAGCCCGAATCGATGTGAATGAGATTGAAGTGCCCCCTTTGCTCCCGCGCAATCTCGACCGCGATCACGTCGGGAGGGGGAAGGTAATATTCCAACGACGGGAAGGTCTCCGAGAGTCGACGAATGTCTTCGGTTCGAAGAAAGACAACAAAATCAATGTCGTGAGTGAGACGCGGTTCGCCATAGAGTATTGCTGCGATACTGCCACTCACGATGTATCGAATGTGAAGGCGATTGAGAGGGCGGACGAAAAGCAGGCAAAGTTCAGCTTCGGGCATGCAGGAAAATGCGCGTTACTTCACGCCGTACTTGGTCATCTGTCCAGTCGGGATGTTGGGCGCAAACCCAGGCCGTCTTCAACCGACGCGCCGTCCGGTAAAGTTGCTCAGCCAGCGCCAACCGGCGTCCGGGGGACATTCGCCGCAACGCTTCGTATTGCTCGGGAGTCGTTTGTTCATCCGGCAACATAGGACTACTTTCGCGCAATCACGCCCGCTTACGCAAGCAAGCTCTTCGCCTTGGCCAGCGCTTCGTCCAGTTTGCTGGCATCTTTGCCGCCGCCACGCGCGTTGTCCGGTTTGCCACCGCCTTTGCCGCCGACAATCGGGGCAATCGTCTGAATGAGTTTGCCCGCTTGCACTCTCGATGTGAATTCCGGTGAAACGGCAGCCACGAGCGCCACCGCGCCATTGTTCGCACCGCCCAGAACGATCACGCCCTTGAATTGCGACTTCAGCGCATCGGCGATCGCTTGCAGATAATCGCTATCGGCTGTCCCAAGGTTTTCAATGATGGCCCGCAGCTGCTGCTGTGCAGGCGTGGTCTGACTTCCGAACTCCTGCGCCTTGGTCAACAATCCACGCGCCGTGTTCGACGCTTCCTTTTGCTGCATCGCCTTGAGCTGCTTTTCCAAGTCTTTCTGTTGCGCGAGTAACGCCTCAATCTTTTTCTCGAGCTCGCCAATCGGTGAATTGATCTTGCCCGCAATCGACTTGATCAGTTGCAACTCTTCATTCGCTCTGCGGCACGCTTCCATGCCCGCCAGCGCTTCGATTCGCCGCACGCCCGCCGCAATGGCAGACTCGCCCACGACTCGGAATAACCCGATCTCACCCGTCGCTCGTGTGTGTGTGCCGCCGCAAAGCTCCATCGAGTAACCGTTCAATTCCTTCGCTGCGCCGCCAATCTGCACAACGCGGACGGTCTCGCCGTATTTGTCACCAAAGAACTGCAGCACGTCCTTGCGAGCTTTCACATCCGCGTAAGGAACTTCGATCCACGAGACGGCAGCGTTTTCGACGATGCGTTCGTTGACCAATTTCTCGATCTCGGCGATCTGCTGCGGCGTCAGCGGGGCGCTGTTGAAATCGAAGGTTAGTTTCTCCGGCCCGACGTAGGAACCTTTCTGCGTGGCGTCGCGGCTCACCACCTCATGCAGTGCCCAATGGAACAGATGCGTGACCGTGTGGTGGCGCTGGATCGCATAACGTCGCGGAGCATCGACGGAAAGGGTGACACTCGAGCCGACGACTGGCGCATCTGAGATTTGAGATTCGGAATTTGAGATTTCAGATCCGAGGAAATGCAGCCACGTATTGCCGCTCTTCTGCGTATTCACAATGCGCCAAAGCTGGCCCCCGCCGCTCAATTCGCCGGTGTCTCCGACTTGCCCTCCCATCTCGGCGTAGCAAGAGCTCGCATCCAGAATTACAGCGAGCTTGTCCTTCAGGCTCACGACTTCGAGGATTTTGGTTGTTGTCTCCAAATTGTCGTAACCGATGAATTTGGTGGGCGCCGTCGTTTCGAGCTGGGAGACTTCGATGATTTGTTTCTTCTGTGCTTTGCGAGCGCGCTCGCGCTGTTCTTCCATCAAGCGGTTGAATTCAGCGACATCTACAGTTAGCCCACGTTCGCGAGCCATGAGTTCGGTGAGATCGAGAGGAAAGCCGTACGTGTCGTAAAGTTCGAAAGCCCAAGCGCCCGCAAACTCGACCGGAGTATTCATTAGCTGGACGGCGTTGTCTTTTGAAGTTCCGAGCTTTGACGCAAGATCAACATATTGCGTAAAAATCGCGATCCCTCGGTCCAACGTCTTGTTAAACGCCTCTTCTTCCGCCCGAATCACGTCTTGCACATGCTGTCTGCGTGTTCGAATTTCGGGAAACACATGCCCCATTGTCTCAGGTAGCACATCAACCAACTTGTAAAAGAAGGGTTCACAAAATCCAAGCGACCGGCCATACCGCACCGCGCGGCGCAGAATCCGCCGTAGAACATAATTGCGGTCGTTGTTGCCCGGTTGAATGCCATCCGCAATCGCGAAGCTTAGTGTGCGGATGTGATCGGCAATGACACGGAACGCAACGTCCGTCTTCTCCTGCTCGGTGTCGCCCGTGCTGCCGGCCTTCGGGAGTGTCGAGCCATATTTCCTCCCGCTCAGCTTCTCGATCTCATCAAAGATCGGCCGGAAAATATCGGTCTCGTAATTGGAAATCTTCGCGTTGGCAAAGTCTTCGAAGCCTTTCGTCCCTTGCATGATCGAGGTGACGCGCTCGAAACCCATGCCGGTATCGACATGCTTGGCGGGCAACGGCGAGAATGCGCCATCCGGATTCGCGTTGAACTGGATGAAGACGAGGTTCCAAATCTCGATGCAGCGGGCATCGCCTTTGTTCACGAGCGAACCGCGCGTATCGCCTTTCGGCGTGAGGTCCACGTGAATCTCGCTGCACGGTCCACAGGGGCCGGTATCGCCCATCATCCAGAAATTGTCCTTCTTATTGCCATAAACGATGTGGACCTTCGGATCGAGGCCAGCGGCTTGAAAGAGCCGCGCCCAGTGATCGTAAGCTTCCTGATCGAACTCGCTCGGATCACCCTTCGTCGGATCGGGATTATAAACAGTCGCGTAAAGCCGCTCTTTCGGGAACTTCCAAACGCCGGTGACAAGTTCCCAAGCCCATTCAATCGCTTCCTTTTTGAAGTAATCCCCGAAACTCCAATTGCCGAGCATCTCGAAGAACGTGTGGTGATACGTGTCGAGCCCGACATCTTCGAGGTCGTTGTGTTTGCCGCCCGCGCGGATGCACTTCTGCGTATCGGCGGCGCGCGTCGCCAAACTCGGGACCGCCCCGGGCCAGCGGTCCACATCGGCTTTGCGTTGGCCGAGGAAGATCGGGACGAATTGGTTCATGCCGGCGTTCGTGAACAAAAGGTTCGGCGCATCGGGCATGAGGCTCGAAGACGGCACAATGGTGTGCTGCTTCGACTTGAAGAAGTCGAGAAACGACTGGCGAACTTCGGCACTGGTCATAAGAACAAAACTAACAGAGCGAGCAGAATAGGCAAAACGAAGCCTGTAACGCTAGTGGAAGTTTAATGCCCAACTCCACTCGCAAGGAATGGATTCCGAAGTGCAAAACCGCGAATGATCGCGAATCCCGAAAAGGGCGCGCGTTGGACAACCGTTCCCCGCACCTTGTCGCCTTGTCAATAACGCATAGAATCGGCTTGAGGCCCATCAGTATTCGCGTTCATTCGCGTCAATTCGCGGTTTAATTTCTTCGTTCCATTGTCCGTGGCCCATTTTCAACACGGCGGAAAAATTTGCTTGATCTGCTCCCCTGTAGCAGGATGAATGGCGCGACACAAAATCATATTCGGACCGCAAAAAGTGAGATTGCTATGGTAAAAATTCCGGTTCTCCGCTGGGGCCAGCCTTACGAAAGCCTGGAAGTTGACAAGGTCGTTCACTTCGTGACCGGCGAAACCTTGGCCAAAGTCAGCCAGGCCAATCCCGGCCTGCTCGCCAAAGACATCCGCCACGCTCAGCGAGCCCGCGACCGGCTCCGCGAAATCCCATGCCGCGATCTCATCAAGATGATGAAGAAGGCGGCCGACCTTTACAAAGATGCAACGCTCCCGATGGGTGACGGCTCGCAATCGCCCGACGATTTTGCCCGCCAGCAGTCCGCATCCACAGGCCTGCCCGAACATATGTGCAAGGCGAACATGGCCAAGAACCATTTCGTGCTCTCGAACATGGACCGAATTCTCGACTGCCTGACGCGCGGGCTTGACCTCGATATTCTGGCGCGTGGGTATGGCACGGAAGGCCGCGGGGTTGTCGTAAGCTACCAAGCGCAATCGCCTGTCCTAGGCTTGGTCCTGCCTTCAAATTCCCCCGGCGTCCACACGCTTTGGCTGCCCGTCATTCCAATGCAAGTCGGCTTGGTGTTGAAGCCAGGCCCGCAGGAACCTTGGACACCGTATCGCATGGCCGCAGCGTTCTTCGAAGCCGGCATCCCGAGCGAAGCGATCAGCGTCTATCCCGGCGCCGGTGAAATGGGGGCCGAAGTCGTCAATCGGGTCCGTCGCGTCAAAATCTTCGGCAGCACGGAGACCGTGAAACGTTACGAAGGCAATCCGCGCGTTCAGGTCCATGGTCCTGGTTTCAGCAAAGTGCTGCTAGGCGACGATGTGGTCGAGGATTGGCCGAAGTACATCGATATTATCGCGGATGGCGTTTATCTAAACAGCGGACGCGGGTGCATTAACACGTCCGGAGTTTGGGCTTCAAGACACACCAAGGAAATTGCACAAGCCTTGGCCGAGAAACTCGGCCCGATTGAAGTGAAACCACCGGATGATCCGACGGCAGGAATCGCAGCCTTTACTGTTCCCGGACAGGCGCAAGCCATCCACGCGTCAATTCTCGAAAAGATGAAGGAGAGCGGCGTCGAGGACATGACCACGCCAAAGTTCGGTTCGCGCCTCGTCGAAAAGGAACGTTGCGCGTATCTCCGGCCGTGGGTCATTCACAGCGATTCGCCAGACCGCGCGATTGCGAACACCGAATACATGTTCCCCTACGTAACCGTCGTGCAATGCCCGCAAGAGCAGATGATCGAGAAGATTGGCGGCACGCTGGTCGCTTCCGCGATCACCAATAACAAAGCATGGGAAGACCAGCTCAAAGACGCCACGAACATTGATCGCTTGAACATCGGTCCGATTCCCACCATCAAGCTCGACTGGCTGCAGCCGCATGAAGGAAACATCGTTGATTTCCTCTTCCGCGCCCGAGCTTTTCAGATGCCGCCGGAACGGTTGGGGAAGTGATAAAAACGGCTACATGGTTAAAAGGTTGAATGGTTGCATGGGTTAAATTGATTTAACCATTCAAACCATTTAACGCCCTTTAACCTGTTTAACGTTTTGACTCTTGGAACCAACGCCACCATCAATACACATCCCGCTGATAAGAGTTGACGAGCCTCGCCTGTCGCGTATCTCAATTCGGTGGTGAAAATACGCGAAATCAAGTGCGCAGGATTGCGCGGGGCTACGCCCGAGGGTGGTTGGAGCAACGAATTGCAACCGGATGATTGCGTTCATACCTTGATCGCCGTTCATACGGATGAAGGCTCGATAGGTTTAGGCAGCGTCTTCACGAACGATCATCTCGTCCGCGCCGCGCTTAAGATTCTTGAGCCGCTTTATCGGGATGAAAATGCGCTCGAGCCGGAACGGGTCAGCGAGAAATTGCATCAACACACCTTCTGGCTTGGACGCGGTGGCTCGATCACGCATGCGATTAGCGGCATTGACATCGCGCTCTGGGATTTGCTTGGCCAAGCGACCGGTCAACCGATCGGACGGCTTTTGGGCGGGCGTTACCGCGACCGCGTGAGGCCATATGCCTCGATCTTGATGGATCAACCGGAACCGCTCGCGGATCGTCTGCGTGAGATAAAGGAACAAGGCTTCAACGCGTTCAAGATTGGATGGGGACCGTTCGGAAAACACGGTCATACGTTGGACGAAGCAATTGTGTATGCGGCCCGAGAAGCGGTCGGGAACGATGCGTTGTTAATGGTGGACGCGGGAGCGAGCGACGCCTTTTGGCCGCAGAATTACAAATGGGCGCTGCGGACCGCTGATATGCTTTCCGATTACAACGTGACGTGGTTCGAGGAACCGCTCGTGCCGGACGCGCTCGAAGACTACAAGGAATTGCGCAGGCGTTCCCCCGTTCCGATTGCCGGCGGTGAAGTTCTAACACGCCGGCAGGCATTTCAGCCTTGGTTGCAAGGCGGTGCGTTCGATGTCGTCCAACCCGACGTCACAAAGGTCGGTGGCATCAGCGAGGAGCGCCGGATTGCTTGGATGGCCAAGGAGAACGGTGTGCGGTTCATTCCGCATGGTTGGAACACCGCCATAGGGCTCGCCGCTGATCTGCAATTGGCTTCGGCGTTTCCGGATACGGATTTGGTCGAGCACCTGAACGGCTCACCGTTCATCGATGAAATTGTCGCTGAACCTTGGCAGCTGGATGCCGACGGCATGCTAGCGATTCCAGAAGCGCCAGGTCTCGGTTTGCAGCTAAATCCGGAGGCGGTGGCGAAATACACTGGGGAAGAGGAATTGTTAGATTAGTCTTTCGCGCTGCCTGAGGCGGTGAAATTCCAAAACGAATAAAGTCTTTTCGTCATTGCTTCCCAAGCCAGCGGAAAACAACAGACTCGACGTTCGCGAAGTCGGCGTTTGAAAGACGCCCAAGTCTTCGGACAGCACGAGCGGTGGGATAGGTCGCGATGCTCTGACAAACGAATGCTCCACGCTGAAGGAATGGAACGCTCACGTTCACTTCAAATGGAGAACCGCGGAGAGCCGTCGTGTGAAAGACAACAGTGACAACCGCACGGTCTGTGTTGCCGAAGGGGACGCTCAAGATAAGAACCGGACGGACTTTCTCGGCCATTTCGCAGTCGAACATCCAGACTTCACCGCGTATTGGCGTCATCTTCTTCCTTGTCCAGCATGGCGGCAATTATATCTCCGGCAGCCGCAACATCTTCGTCATCGAGCGCACCGGAATCTACGAGAGGCAACCGCCGAAGAATCGCGTTCGCAAAATCTAGCTTTTCGCTCGGCGCTAATTTCTCGAACGCTTCAAGGAGGGCTGCAGTATTCTCACTCATGAAACTCAGTGCACCATACTTCGTTCCGAGGCGCTTGCCAATCTCTCAAGTATGCGTCCAAGCCAGAATAACAGGGTCAGACCTGCTGACACGGGAACCAGAAGCGCGAGCCGAAAGTAGGGTCCGAGCCGAAAGCAGGGTCACATCTCTGCATTTGACAAATGTTTCTGAGCTTCGGCCAGTTTTGCCGCCAGGGCTTTCTCGGCTTTGAGCCGGCGCCCAAAACGGCTGATCGCGCTGCCCACCGTCGCGTAATCCAATCCACCTGCCAGCTCACCCATCTGTTTGAGACGCAGCCGCCCAGCCCGGCGGCCCAACCAAAACGCCATGTCCCGCCCCCAATCTCCATGCCGGTCTCGAAACTCCTCCCAGTTCTCTTCCTTAACCCGCTCGACCGCTCCAATGACCTCCTCCCAGCTCAATTGAGGACGCAGCTTCCGCGCGCCGCTTTGTTCCCGTTCGTTGGCGCTGGCTTCGCTGCGCAGTCGGCGTGCGAATTCCAATGTGCCCAGGACCTCGCCCGTAACCAAGCGCTCCCACGGGCTCTCTACTGTCCCCTGCCTCACTGCCTCCTCGACATATCTCTGGAATGCTCTCCGTTGCTCTTTCTCCGTGCGGCCTCCGCTCATCGGTCTCAAAACGCGAGTGCTCAACCAAGCCCCGGCCGGGGCTAACCCGAGGTAAGCCTGATAGGAACTCCATTTCCATTCGCGCAGGATTGTTAACCGTTCCTTGATCAATTGCGGCGCGGGCAACACTCCAGCTCCCACCCGCCCGGCTGCTCGCGCCTGTTTGTCCAGCTTCAGGCGCGCGACTCGGACCGGATTGAGGTGAAGGTAACGCCCGACTTCCTGAAAATTCCGGTCGTCTTCAATGATAATCGCCGCATAACGGCCTTGGAACAAATGCCCGCTGCGCCTGTGCCGCCGATTAAACCAAACACTATAACTGACATTGAGCCATTGCCCCACTCGGCTCAGATTGGCTTCGGGCGTCTCGATCAGCAGGTGATAGTGATTGGGCATCAGCACATACCCGTGCAAACAGGTTCCACCACTTCACCGATATGAATGCCCACGCGATCCAGCAATCGTGGACTCGTCTGCTGGGACTCTCCGCGCAGCCGATTCTGCAACAGCAGTGAGAATTGGACTGCGTCCGACGGCCTGGTGAAGACGATAAAAAAGGAATCGCCGGCGGTGCCGATTTCCTCCCCTTCTTTGAATCGCCCCAGAATCTGGCGGACCAGTCCATGGTGGCGTTGAATCAACGCTACGGCTTGCCGGTCTCCCAATTCCTGTTTGAGCTTGGTCGAACTAACAAGGTCGGTGAAGAGTAGGGTCAGCAGCCCAATGCGATGCTTGCGTTGGAACTCTTCAACTTTGGCTCGCTGTTCCAGGACGCTCTGAAGGTCCATGGCATTTTACAATAGCCAGCGCCCGGTATGGGTGAAAGCTAAAAAGGTCCACCTTGAGTAAAACTTTCCGCCAGCGCGACCGCTTTGAGCATCGCTTTCGATTTGTTCACCGTTTCCTGGAATTCCGCTTCCGGTGTCGAGTCGTTAACCCAACCGCCTCCGGCTTGCACGCAAGCCTTGCCATCTTTGATCAGGGCCGTCCGAATCGTGATGCAACAGTCTAGATTGCCATTGAACGAGAAATAACCGACGCAACCGCCGTATGGTCCGCGGGTCGTTTGCTCTAATTCAGAAATAATTTGCATGGCCCGGACTTTGGGCGCACCCGAAAGTGTTCCGGCTGGAAACGTCGCTCGCATCAAGTCATAAGGCGATTTCTCATCAGAGAGCCGGCCTTCCACCTGCGAAACGATGTGCATGACGTGACTGTACCGCTCGATGATCATCAGGTCCTTGACGTGAACCGAACCGTAATCGCAAACGCGGCCGAGATCGTTGCGCGCGAGATCGACCAGCATGACATGCTCGGCGCGTTCCTTCGGATCGGCCAGCAACTCCTTTTCGTTCACCCGATCCTGCTCGAGCGTTTTGCCTCGCGGACGCGTGCCCGCAATGGGGCGGATTTCCACTTTGCGATCTTCGCAGCGCACATGAATTTCCGGCGAAGCTCCCACGAGACTGCAACCGTCCAGTTCGAGCAGGAACATGTACGGAGAGGGATTGATCGATCGGGTCGCGCGATAAACATCGAAAGGTGTGGATTTGACGGGCGTTGAGAAGCGCTGCGATCCGACAACCTGAATGATATCGCCGGCGGTAATGTACTCTTTGGCTTTTAGGACATTCGCGAGAAACTTTTCCTTGGCGACGTTGGATTGAAACGGCACGGATGGCACCTCTTGCGGCAATGTGACGGCCACATGTTGCGACGGTTGTTCGAGCAGAGAGGTGATGCGCTCGATTTCTCCAGTGGCACTCTCGTACGCTTCGGCCGGATCCGCCGCTTCGTCCAAGACGGCATTGACCAAAACCGTGAGCGTCTGTGCCACGCGATCGAAAATCAGCAACTGATCCGCGATCAGAAAATAAAGAGTCGGTGTATTCAGTTCGTCTTTGGGCGGTCGCGGGACCACGGATTCCACATCGTGAATGAATTCGTAGCCGATGAAACCCACCGCTCCACCGGTGAAACGAGGCAGGAACGGCAAAGAGACGGCGCGATATTTTTTCAAGACTCGCTCGACCACCGCGAGGCCATCGCGGACAAACGGCACTGCGTCCAATGAAGGCTGTTGGCCGACATTGAATTGCTCGATCACCTTGCCGTTCTCGATATACTCAACGCGTGAACCGGTCTGCCGAATGATCGCGCGCGGGTTGCAACCGACGAATGAATAACGGCCCAGGTGTTCGCCGCCCTCAACCGATTCGAAAAGAAAGGCTTCTCCCGGACCGCGAATTTTCTGATAAGCCGACAGGGGCGTTTCGAAATCCGCGAGGAGCCGCCGCGTTACCGGAATCAGGTTTCCCTGCGCCGCGAGTGCGATGAATTCTTCTTTGGATGGTGAGTACATGTTGACGTTAGAACGGACGGCGGATCTGCCGCACGGAAAGCAGCGTGTAAACGACCAATGCCACCGCATACGTGATAATGCCCATGCCAATGGCAAAGGAGACGTGCCGCCAATGACTGAAAAACATTAAGGCCGCGCCGACACTGCCAATGAGAGCGCCTTGGGCCAGCAAACAAAACACATAAAGGCCTGCATCCATTTCCCGGACTCGTTCGACAAACCAAAGCCGGTAACGTTCTTGCCCCAAAGTGCGAACCAGCCAGACCGACTGGAGATTACGCGCCGCGACCAGCACACTGCTCGTGCTGATGACCACAGCGGGCAAAGGCCATAACGCAAATCCGAAACAAAGAATCAGATTGACCGGAATCGCTATCTTCCAACCCATCCTCCGGGAAATTGGATTGGCCTCCAAATCCAAGTTCGGGCTCATCATCCAGGTGCTGAAAAAGTCGAGACCACGCGCCAAAACTAAAAGCGCGAACAACCCATAAAAGGCCGGGCTGCCTAACTGGGCAAATTGGTCCATTACTTTTTCCCGTAGATTTGTTCCGGAGTGGCCAGGCGCTGTTCGGTAACCCGATCACCCTGCCCTTCCACCGAACGGAAGAAACAGGAACGATAACCTTCATGGCACGCCGCTCCCGTTTGTTCGACCTGGATGAGCAAAGTGTCACCATCGCAATCGAACGCGATGTCCTTCACGCGCTGCACGTGCCCGCTCTCCTCGCCCTTCATCCAATATTTCTTTTTAGACCGGCTCCAGAAATGCGTCTTGCCCGTTTCCATCGTCTTTTCAATTGAAGTCCGGTTCATCCAAGCCATCATCAAAACGCGCCCGTTTGATTGGTCCTGAATGATGGCAGGAATCAGGCCGTCCGAGTTAAATTTAAGTTTGTCGTAAAAGGTCATAGGGAATTGTTCTTACACGCAGTTGCTTCAGCCGACGCGGCATAATGGACGCGCCAATTCTTCGTAACGGAGAGTTTCGCTCTGCTGGATAGCCGACTTGCAGTCGGCAACACGTGTCTTTCTTCGCGCACATTCGGTTTGGCGGAAGCGCTGCAGATTGAGAATCTTCCAAGTAGCAAGGTGAATGTTGCCCCTCTCCCTAGCCCTCTCCCCATCCGATGGGGCGAGGGAATCGAGCTTTTGCGATGGTCGATGTCTGACGGACGAACGCGCCCAACGCCCGGGTCTTTTCCCTCACCCCATCGGATGGGGAGAGGGGCGCTGCAAGTGTCAGCCACTGCTTTCTTCCGCCGCCGAAGAGCGGCTGATTGGCTGCGATACGGCAGAGTGAAACTCTGCGTTACGCCTCCGGATGCGCCCCTCGCTACTGAACAACAGTCGTTCTTGCTGATCCGGATTCTAGGAGACAATTGCATACTATTGCCGGGTGGCAGCGGCAATTTGGCCGATCTGTTCATCGCGGGGAGGCGTCTCACGAGCGCCCGGCCAAAACGTGAAGGCGACCGCCGCCAGTATGCAAAGGAACGCAGCAAAGTGGTTCCACCGAACGCGTTCCCCCAAGTAAGCAATCACAAACCCGGTGAAGACCGAGAGCGTGACGACTTCCTGGATAATCTTTAGCTCTGTCGCAGAGTAACGACTGTGCCCCCAGCGATTGGCCGGAACCATCACGCAATATTCGAAAAACGCAATGCCCCAACTGGCCAGGATAACAATCCACAACGGCGATTGTTTGAACTTTAAATGTCCGTACCAAGCGAACGTCATAAAGACGTTCGAAACCGCCAGCAACAACACCGGCACCCAACGCGACTGGATCACCTCATTCATAGTCGAACTGTGATATTCTGCTTGGCCAAAAATTGTTTTACTTCCCCGACGGTCAATTCACCAAAATGAAAAATGCTCGCCGCGAGAACGGCGTCGGCCTTTCCCTCGAGGAGAACATCCGCCATATGCTCCAGTTTTCCGGCGCCGCCGCTCGCCACCACCGGCACCCCCACCGATTCGCTGGTCCGGCGCGTGATAGCGAGGTCAAAACCCGCCTTGGTTCCATCGGCATCAATGCTGTTCAAAACGATTTCGCCCGCGCCCAACTCAACTGCGCGCCGAGCCCATCCGACCGCTTCCAAACCGGTCGGCTTGCGTCCGCCATGCGAAAAAACGTCCCATCGATCCGGCGCCACACGCTTGGCGTCAATCGACACCACGATGCATTGGCTGCCGAATTTCTCGGCGCCCTCGCGGATCAAGTCCGGATTCGCCAACGCCGCCGAGTTGATGCTGACTTTATCCGCGCCCGACTTGAGCATTGTCTGCATGTCGGCGAGCGTGCGGATGCCGCCGCCGACTGTCAACGGCATGAAACATTGTTCCGCCACGCGTTGGATTACTCCCACCATGGTGGCCCGCCCGTGGGCGCTGGCCGTGATATCGAAAAAGACCAACTCGTCCGCGCCTTGCTCATTATAGCGCAACGCCAGCTCGACCGGGTCACCGACATTGCGCAACTCGCCCGCCTCGGCCTTGCCAAATTGCACGCCTCGGGTTACTTGGCCATCGTGGACGTCCAAGCAAGGAATGACGCGTTTTGCCAACATAAATAAATTAAGCGCCGCATTGAACAGAGAAGACCGGCAAATGTCGAGCGTGCGCGCGGAGTGAACAGCGCTTGCAGCGCAGACTGGCAGTCTGCGCTGCGGCTAAGGCAACGCTATCACCGATTTACTTGCTCCTCCGTCAATGCTACGTTGCGGGTGAATAGGATTGATGCTAATTCGTCCAATCCATCGATTTGCTTGATATGAGACGGCTTTTGATTGTAACGGCGCTTGCGGCAACGTTGTTGCCGGCGAACGCGCAATTGTTTTCGCGAGAATCGCTTGGCGGCGCCGCCCTGGGTGGTTTGGCGGGCGGCATCATCGGCCATAATAGCGGACGCAAAACCGCCGAAGGCGCTGCCATTGGAGCGGGAGCCGGTCTCTTGCTTGGAGCACTAACCCACAATGCCCGGCGAGATTATTATTATGGAGCTCAAGCCCCGGTTGCTCCGGCGCCGACCTATTATCACGGACCGGTGCGGCCGAACTACGCGATTACCGGCGCCGCGCTGGGCGGTTTGGCCGGTGGCGTTATTGGGCACAACCACCACCGCCAAACAGCTGAGGGCATCGCTATTGGAGCCGGCGCTGGCCTGCTCTTAGGAAGCATCGTGGAGCAAAACGCGCGGCGGCCGATTCAATATGTTCAGCCTGCGCCAGCCTATGTTGTGGCGCAGCCGCAGCCAGTGGTGCAATCGGAATCAACGACCGCACCTGCCGTCCCAGCGCCAACATCAGCTCCTCAGCAAGTCAATGTCATCAACTCATCCGCTGCCGCTTCCAGCTCCATGAGCAGCGCCAACAGTTTGTTTGGGCGATAATCATTTTCTTCTTGTCTCTTGGGCGAAACAGCCTGTCTATTCTCCACCTTTATCTATGAAATTGAACTTGCGAAAACAGTTTGCACCGATTCTTCTCACGATCACGAGCGGCCTATTGGCGGGTTGCGCGTGGACTGGCGTCAAAAATCCTTCCGGCGTACCGGTCACCGAAATGCGGGCCGACGAAGCAGGCTTTGTCCGCTCGACCGGGATTGAGTCGCAGGATCTTGTTAGCGTCACGGATAAAATGGCGCGCAGCATCCTGAACACACCGGAAATCGCACGAGCCCAAGGAACACCAAGAATCGTGCTGGAACCCGTCGTGAATGAAACGCGGTTTCCGATTAATAAGGACATCTTTCTGACTCGCATTCGGACACAACTGAACACGAAGGCCCACAACAGAGTGCGTTTCCTCGCGCGCGAACAAATGGCCGCGCTCGAACGCGAACAAGCCCTCAAGCAATCCGGGCAAGTGACCAGCAGCAGCGATCCAAACGTCGTCGAATTCAAAGGCGCAGATTTCTTTCTGACCGGCAAGTTGCAAGGCCTGACCACGCGCAGCTCGGCGGGAACGAGCGATTATGTCCTCTACAGTTTCCAACTGATTGACGCGCGCACGAGCGATATTATCTGGGAGGACGCGGCCGAGATTAAGAAGCAAGGCTTGGAGGATGCGGCTTATCGGTAAGCTTAGAGAGGCGATGCAGAAAACCTTCACCACGGATCTGCTCGCAGGAGAGGCGCCTCGCCTGTCTCAGGTCGATCCTTTGCGCGTCGCGCGAGACAGGCGAGACGCCTGTCCTGCTGCGGTCTGCTGATTTTCCTGCTCAACGTCAGTTCATGAAATTGTTCCGCGTCATTGCATTTACGCTGTCGGTTGCGACTTTCGCCGGTTGCGCTTCGACTAAGTCCTCCAAAACTTGGAGTGCCACAGGCGATCCAGTTGTTGATGGCCGAAGCGTCATCAGCCACGGGCCGCCCAAAGACAGGGTCTTGTGGCAGTACCGAACCGCTCTCGCGGCTTTGCGCCGCGGTCAGTACGGAGAAGCCAAGTCACTGCTCGACGATGCGCTCTTAACCATCGGCGGGATTCAGGGAAAGGACAAAGAAGCGAAGCGTTCGCGCGGGTATTTCTCGGAAGAATCGCGCAAGACTTTTCGCGGCGAACCGTACGAACGCGTGATGGCTTATTATTATCGAGGCATTCTTTATTGGATGGATGGCGAACCCGACAATGCCCGGGCCTGTTTTCGCAGTGCTCAACTGCAAGATAGCGACACTGAGAATAAAGATTACTCCAGTGATTATGTGCTGCTCGATTATTTGGACGGACTCGCCACCGCCAAATTGGCGGGCGACGGTTCGGACGCTCTCAAACGCGCCCAAGCCGTGAGCAAAGCCGGGACGCTCCCCGCCTGCAACGCGAAGGCAAACGCATTGTTCTTTCTCGAATTCGGAACAGGCCCAACAAAATACGCAACGGGCGAATATGATGAACAGTTGCGTTTCCGCGCTGGGCAATCGGTCGTCCGTTCCGCCCGCATCAAAATCGGCGACCAGACGATCTCGGTCGGCCCCTGCGACGATCTCAACTTTCAGGCCACAACGCGCGGCGGACGCGTCATGGATCACGTTCTCGCGAACAAGGCTGTCTTTAAAACCACGACGGACACGCTCGGAAACGCCGCTCTCCTCACCGGCGCCGTCGTTGCATCGAATCGGAACACGCAGGAGGCCGGCCTCGGCTTGCTCGCATTTGGATTGGTCAGCAAAATCGTTTCCGCCGCGACAACGCCGAGCGCCGACACGCGAAGTTGGAATGGTCTTCCGCAATTTTTAAGCTTCACGGCCGCTGAACTTCCGCCGGGATCTCACACCGCGACTGTAGAATTTCTAGACGCGCGAGGCCAGGTGCTCTCAACCCTGACCAAGACAGCGAACATCAACGTCGCTTCGACACGCGATACCGTGGTTTTCGTCAGCGATCAATCACACACCAGCAAGCCTTAACATCGGTTATGTATCTGAAAGGCGCCCCTCTCCCCAACCCTCTCCCCATCGGATGGGGAGAGGGGTTTTTCATCAAACGCACAAAACCAAGAACTATGAAATCTCATCTCTCGTTTGTCGCAGCGCTCGCTCTGGGCACTCTCTTCTCTACCGGTTGCAAAACCGAGACCGGCGCTTACGCGCCTGTGAACGCAACGAAGTTTGATCTCGAAAACCGAGCGAACTTCGTGCTGCTCGACAAGGCGACACAGCGCTCGGTGACAAGTTCGGGCATTCAGATACTGCCGCATACCGACGGTCGCTTGGAGGTCGTGGCGAATGTCCGCAACCGTGAGAGCCGCCGCATTCAAGTCCAGGCGAACTGCGAATTCAAAGATGAACAGGGCTTTACCGTTGACGACACGCCTTGGCAAACGGTGATTCTCAGCGAAAACGAGCAGCAAAGCGTCCGTTTCGTTTCAATGAACGACAAAGCTAAGAAATTCACCATCCGCGTCCGCCAGGCGCGCTAACGACGAGATTTGCGTCCATTACGCCCATGAACTTCTTCGTAGGACAGCGCGTCCCGCCTGTCTCAATGCGCCGAGACATCTGGAACACCTGGCCTGCTGCAAAACTTATTATGAAACTTCTCAATGTCGTTTGCCTTCTGGCAACCGCCGCGTCGCTCTATGCGCAAGGAAAACAACCCAAGCCAGCCCCACCCTCTCCGCCCGAGCCGCCCCCTGTGTTATCGGCGCAACCTGCGCCGGTGCCAGCGCCGGCCGAAAAGTTCGTTTATGAACAGAAACCAATGGCGGGACGGCCTGTGCTGGTAACATCAGAGCAAGCCCAAACCATCATCAATCGCTTCAAAGAAGCGTATCCCAAAATGGGCAACCCGCGAATCCTGATCTACGTCAATCGTGAACTCGTGGACGAAGAATCCGGATTGAAGCTCTCCGCTCGAAGCGAGCAAACCGAAGCCGTCCGGGGCGACATTAAGCGAGAAGCCCGCGCCGACGAGAAGGCGGCCTCCCCTTCGTCAAATGTTCCAACGGGCGAGCGCGTGACCAACAAGAATACGTATCGGGTGCGCGACCCGAAGCAAGCGGCCTTGGCCGACAAACAGACCGTGCGCGATGTCGAGCGGTTGTTTGGACGTCCCTTGCGGCTTGGGGGCGCAACGTTAGTCGATCAGCGCACCGCCACACAATTGATTCCCGGCAAGAAATTGGAAAACTTCGTCGTCCATACCGAAGGCGAGCAAGCGCGCAAGGATCGTGAGGTCTTAGCCAAGATCGCCGACGTCGTATTGGAGATTCTGATTTCTTCGCGGAACCTCACGGCAAGTGAGATTTCCGGCGAACGCGTTTATTCCGTGCCGGATATTCAGGCCACGGCCATTCGCTTGAGCGACGCAAAAATCTTAGGCCAAGCGGCGGCTTCGGAGTTGATCGGCCAAAACCCGCCCGCCAAGGTCGTCCGCAATATCGGGGTTCGCGATATCACCGAGGCGACCGCGCTGTCGCTCATGGAAGATATGTTGCAGTAAGAGCTGGGAGCAATGTCCGCTCTTGTGCGGCGGAGCATGGAGCCCACGTGCTCTCACTTAGAGCCTCTATGTTTTCTGGAAAACCTCGGAATTTTGCGCGCATTACTTTCCTGCCTGCCTAAGATTCAATAGAGGAGGCGCAAACGCACGGGTGAGTACTGCCGCAGCCGTCGGAAGCTGGTAAGCTGAGCCGTTTTCGTTTGATGCGCCCAGGCCCCGCTGAATAACCTGGCTCACTGTGGAAACTCCCAATCCTTACAATCAGCCGACGCCGGCCAGCACTTTCCAACGGATCAATCGGAAGATTCACGGTCAGTGATGACGAGGCGGCAACCCTTAAGGCTGCTTCGAAGTTTCGGGCGTTCCTACGCCCGCGGGCATACCCCCCGCCGGTCCAGGTCTCGATTCAGCCTTTGGTTTGAATTGCGACGCGCGGCGTTGCGCTTCGAGAATTTGCTCTTGTGTCATCGAAATGGCCAGTCGCGCGCGATACTTAATGGCATTGGTGTTGCCTTGAGCGGCGGAGAGATTAATCCACTTGTAAGCTTCTATGTAATCCTGCATGGGGTTTTCGCCGTTCAAATAAAGGAGCCCTAAGTTATATTGCGCTTCCTTGTCTCCCTGGGCCGCCGCCATTTGATACCACTTCACCCCTTCCTTATAATTCTCCTGAACGCCTTTGCCAGTCGAGTACATCCAACCCAGAAACACTTGAGCTGGCGCAAAGCCTTGTCCGGCCGCCTTCTGATACCATTTCAACGCTTCTTGATAATCTTGAGGAACCCCTTGGCCACTGAAATACAACCCGCCCAAATTGTGTTGCGCCATCGAATGGCCTTGCTCGGCCGCCGTCCGAAACCACTTGGCCGCTTCGATAAAATCAACCGCCGTGCCTTGGCCCGACGCATACATCAAGGCAAGCTGGCTTTGCGCTTCGGCATCTCCCTTGAGCGCTGTTTCCTTGGTCGCCGGAAAGTTCGGTCGTTGCGCGTAACAGATCAGAGCGCACAAGCCGGCGACGCCAATGGCCAGCAGCGATTTTCGAAAAGTCGAGCTCAATTTTCTCATGCCTTAGGTTATTTTCCTGGCCTCCCCGTGACAAATAGAAATTGCGGAAGATGGACCTTAGCTTTGGTGGGGCGGCCCTGCCGCGCCGCCCACTGGAGTATGGACATTTTGCTCAAGCAATCCCAACGGGATTGCAATCATTTCAGCCCGTTGGAGGGCGGTGTCTTCGTCGCTTCCCAGCATTGGTCGTGATTTCAAAACTGTCGAAATTCCGAAGGGCCGCGCGGCAGCGCCGCCCTACCAGTCCGAGCATCGTTCAAATCTCGCCTCCGAACCGTTGCTGCCGCAGGCTTTCGTACAAAACCAATGCGACGCAATTCGACAAATTTAAAGAACGGGCGCGCGAATTAAACATCGGTATCCTGATCCAGCCCTCCGCATATTCATCAATCAGCTGACGCGGCAAGCCGGCCGTTTCTCGTCCGAAAACCAAGTAATCGTCAGGGCCATAGGACACTTCGGCATAATGCCGCGGCCCGTTAGACTCGACCAGCCAGAGCCTGGCGCCAGGTTCAATTCGGCCGAAAAAAGTTGGCCAATCCTTCCAGCGATACCATTGGACATGCTGCCAGTAATCCATGCCCGCGCGTTTGAGCGCTTTATCGTCCAGCTTAAACCCGAAAGGCTCGATTAAGTGCAATTGACTCCTGGTCGCGGCGCACAACCGCGCGACGTTTCCAGTGTTCGGGGGAATTTCAGGTTCGACCAGAACAACTTTCACGTGGTCTTTCGTTTCGTATGGTAGCTAACTTTCCACAAAACCAAGCCGTGGGCCGGGGCTGTCATCCCTGCGGCGCGGCGGTCTTTGCTGTCCAGCATTCGCTTCACATCCGAGGCGGCGAATTTCCCCTGCCCCACTTGAATAAGCGTTCCGACGATGCCCCGGCACATCTTGTACAGAAAACCCTCTCCTTCCAAAATGAAGGTCACCAGATAGCCGCTCTTTTTGACGTCGCAGCGCGTCAATGCCCGGACCGTTGATTCCATTGCATAGTTTCGCGTTCCAGCGAAGGAGGCGAAATCATGCTTCCCCAAAAGGAAGCGCGCGGCCGAGCGCATCGCGGCCAAATCCAGCCGCTGCGGCACATGCCAGG
Source organism: Verrucomicrobiota bacterium (assembly GCA_016871515.1). Taxonomy (GTDB): domain Bacteria; phylum Verrucomicrobiota; class Verrucomicrobiia; order Limisphaerales; family SIBE01; genus SIBE01. The sequence continues at coordinate 32,895 of VHDE01000025.1, read as the reverse complement.
CCTGCTGCCGCAGCAAAGGATTTGGGGCGCGATAATTCCAGACGCAGTATCGATATTGTTTGCCGGTTGCGTCAAAACGCGCGTGGAAATCAGCGCGCGCACGGGTTGCATCCATGATGCGGATGTCCTCCGGCAAGAACGCATTGATCGCCAAAGGCAATTTAATGACCGGCATCCGGAATTCGTCCCGCGGGATTTCCACGTGCGCGACCATGCCCAGTGCATGCACTCCAGTGTCGGTGCGGCTCGAACTATGAATGCGGCGGACGCTGGGAAAAAGTTGGGCCAATGCTTCCTCAATCTTTTGCTGAACGCCAATTCCCGTGGTCTGAACCTGCCAGCCGGCGTAGTTCGCTCCATCGTAGGCAATCGTCAATTTGACCTTGATCGATTTCATGCTGATACCGCAGCACAAAGTCTCTCTCTCTCAGTATCTGCGCAAATCATCGCGGGCCGCGCAGATTGTGAAATCCGAAATCCGAATCTCGAAATCCGAAACAAATTCCCATGGGGGAAAATGGCAAATGCAAAAACAGAAGCAAGAGCCGCTCTGGTTTGCCGCTTTCCGCTTTGGGTCATTTTGCTTTGTTTCGGATATCGAATTTCGGATTTTGATTCGCGCGGTTCCACATTTGATTGTGGCCGCGCCACGCTTCATCGCTGCGATACTACGATGCGACCGGAGTTTAAGCCTAAGACTCAGTCCGGCTATCCAGATAACTTTGCAGCAAAATCGCGGCGGCGGCCTGGTCAACTTTTTGTTTTCTCTCCTGACGACGGACATCAGCCTGAATTAAAAAGCGATTCGCTTGCGCGGAAGTCAGCCGTTCGTCCCACGTCTTAATTGGAATCACAATCGCGTTCTTGAGCGCAGCGACGAACGCCTGCACTTTCAATGCCGCCGGGCCGCAGCTGCCATCCATATTGCGAGGCATCCCGACGACAATTAACCCGACCTGCTTTTCTTGGATGAGATCTTTCAGGCGGGTTAGAAATTGCACGAACGGTTCGGCGGGAATGAACTCCAAGGGTTGTGCGATCATTCCCATTTCGTCGCTAATCGCAATCCCCATTCTTTTGGTCCCATGATCGATGGCGAGAACACGCATTTAAGGAGACCGCGACAACGCCTTCAACACGCTGGCCGCTGCCGACACCGTGCGATTGATATCCGCTTCGGTGTGCGCGAGCGACAGGAAGCCCGCTTCGAACTGCGACGGCGCCAGGTAAATCCCGTTGGCCAGCATGCCATGAAAAAACTTTGCAAACAGAGCGCGGTCACTGCGCATCGCATCGTCCAAATTATGAATAGGCTCTTTGGCGAAATAGGCGCAGAACATCGACCCAACGCGGTTGAATTGCACGGGAAAGCCCGCCGCGTTAGCTGCGTCGCGCATCCCGGACTCCAATTGTTTTCCTAATTCCTCCAACTGTTTGTAAGCGTCGCGTCCGGCTAATTCTTCCAGAGCCGCGATCCCCGCCGCCATAGCGAGCGGATTCCCGCTGAGTGTGCCCGCTTGATAAACCGGACCGAGCGGCGCCAGACACTCCATGATGGCCGCGCGGCCGCCGAAAGCGCCCACGGGCAAACCGCCCCCAATAATTTTGCCAAAACAACTCAAATCCGGCGCGATGCCGAATCGTTGTTGAGCGCCGCCCCACGCGAGTCGGAACCCCGTCATCACTTCGTCGAAAATGAGCAAGGCGCCATTGGCTTGAGTCAAGTCGCGCAACCCTTCGAGATACCTCGGCCGGGGGACGTAAAGGCCAGCATTCCCCGGCGCCGGTTCTAGAATGATTCCGGCGATCTGACCCGGATTCGCAGCGAATGCCTGTTCTACAGCCGCGAGGTCATTGAACGGTAATACGATCGTGTGCTGTGTGAAAGCAGCCGGGACACCTGCGCTGTCGGGATGTCCGAAGGTCAATGCGCCCGAACCGGCCTTCACCAGAAGCGAATCCGCATGACCGTGATAACAACCTTCGAATTTGATGATCTTGTCGCGCTTTGTGTAACCGCGGGCCAGGCGAATGGCAGACATCGTCGCTTCCGTTCCCGAATTGCACATCCGGACCTTTTCGACCGTTGGGACGGCGGAGCAGACCAACTTCGCCATTGCAACTTCGTGCGGATTCGGGATGCCGAAGCTGGTTCCGTTCTCGGCGGCTTGCTGAACTGCGCGGATGATCTTGGGATGCGCATGACCGAGAATGGCCGGACCCCACGTGCCGACGTAATCGATGTATTCATTGCCATCGACATCGAATACGTGCGCTCCTTTCGCGCGCTGGACGAAGAACGGGTTTCCGCCAACGGCTCGGAAAGCCCGCACGGGCGAGTTGACGCCACCGGGAATGAACTTGAGGGCTTCAGCGAACAACGCCTCCGATTTGGCACGAGAGATCACCAGGCAGCCCTCCCGATGAACCTCCCGGTATGCAGTCCCGCCTTTAGCCGGAAGCAATTGCTGGCAGCGAAACGGATTGGCGGATTGCAATCGCGCCGGCTGAAGCCGGGACTACAGACCACGACAGTTGGTTTTGGGTTCCCATTGCGCGCCCAAAAGGCGTCGAGGCTCCCCATGAACTTCCTGGCAGCATAGGGTGTCCGGCTTATCTCAGCGTTGCGGCGCATTTGGACAGGCGAGACGCGCTGTCCTGCCAAGCTCGCGAAGTTCCGCTCTTGCATACGCGCACCTCAATTCTTGCTCTTCCCCAAATATGTTTCTGCCAGCGTGCCGCGTTCGGTCCGAACCAGTGTTCCGACGCCGACTTTATTTCTTTCAAACCATCCTTGTTTCATCTCCAGGACATACTGGACTTTGTCGGAGCCTGCCGGAATCGGCGTTTCGTCTTTCGGTTTCATATCGTGGATTTCCAAAATCACGCCCGTGCTGTCGATGTAGGCGCAGGTTAAAGGAAGCAAGGTATTGCGCATCCAAAAGGAGGCCCGATGTGGTCCGGCAAAAACAAACAGCATGCCTTCGTGTTCTGCCATCTCCGTGCGAAACATCATTCCGGTCTCGATTTGCGATCTCGTCACGGCTTGCTCGGCGATTATTTCCTGAGTGCCCAGCCAAAGTTTGATTGTTGGCAATTTGGGCTGCGGTCGTCCGCTCGGAGGTTCGGGAGGTGTGACCGCCGCGAGCGATGGCTGCTCCGGGTTATGACAACCGAACAGTGTCAAAGAAGCCGCAAACATACATGCGCCGAAAAATCCTAGTTTCATTTCAAGAGGGTGAGATAAATCCATTCGTTTTTCAACCCGTTTGGCGGAAATACTCGCGGGCGTCACTGTAAAGATGGCTGATTGTTTGCACTTTCCATGAACCTGAACGCAGGCTCAGCCTCCCGCCTGTCCGGCATTTGCGTGCGTACACCAAGAGCATAGACAGGCGAGACGCGCTGTCCTGCCAGGTTTCATGGTCCCCGTGCGTGTTACGAAAACATCAATGCTCCTCAATCGTGTTCATGGGGACCGCCCGCAAGTTCGGGCGCTCTGGAAGCTATCGACGGCCGCCGATTGCAAATCGGCGACACAGCAGCGTGAAACTCCGCGCGACCGCGTAACTACTTTGCGTAAAGATCAATGATGCGTTCGATCGCGCGCCGGCACACCGCGCAAAACGTCGTGCTCCGCGTAAACATGATGCAATCGACTTCCGGACGGTAGTAACCCTTTGCTTCGTACATCGCGCCCTCAAACGCGCCGACTTTCCCAATCCGCTCTTCTTGCGCGAACAGCTTGGCTTCGAATTCGCGATTCTCGCGGAAGAGCGCCTCCATCTCTTCTTCGGGCCGATTGTCCGCGCGGATTTGGGCTCGGCGCTTCTGATATTCGCGCGAGTGCTTTTCAAATTCGTCCTTTCGCCATGGGGTCGGAATTGGGGTTCCGGATGCGACGAGATCCTTCCACTTCAATTCACTCGGATTCAAAAGCGCGGTCGCGTTCGGTTCCCACGGTTCGACTTTCACCGCCGGCGAACTGTATGCCACGGGCGACGTATAATATTCATCCGCCAGGCCGGCAAAATGGTGTCCGAACTCATGCACGAACACATAAGGAGCTTGTCCGCTGTCCACCGAGACTGTGCCATAAAGATTGAAAATCCCGCCGCCGCCGTACGTCCGGGTGTTCGTCAATATCTCCACAAACTCGTAAGGCGCGAACTGGGCGGCGTTTCGCAACGCCCGATTGTCAAAGCTCAGAATGTACCGCTCTGAGCCAAACGCATCGTAGGTCGCTCCAATCGGCGACGCGCGATGAATCCCGGTCGAGGGACGCGAGACGCCCGATTCGAGCGCGGCTGGGCAAAGCGCCCAAACGTTGAAATCTTTGCGACGCTCCTTGAACGGTGAAGTCGAGAAAAGCACGTCGATCATGCGGCGCGCATCGATCTCGAACTTTTTGAGTTCCTGCGCCGTGTAACCATCACCCAAGATCAGGAAATCAACTTTCGTTGTGGGATCGCCATTCTTCTCAATCTCGATCAATGGCCCGGGCGAAGGCGATTTGGATGTATCGACGAACATGTCTTTCGGATCGACAATGACAGACCAGATTTCGCGAAAGGCGTTGTTTGAGTCACGCTTTTTGAGAATCACCTGAACGGCGGCTTGAGGCGCGGGAAACCGGAGCGATTCGTGAAATGTTCGGTTGGCGCTTTTTGCTTCGTCTGTAGTTTCCCATTCACCGTAAATCGACGCGAAACCGCGCGAGTACAGCATGCGGTTTGTCGTGCGGTCGCGCACCTCAAACAAGTATTTGCCTAGATTCGTATCATCGATGCTCTTGGCTGGATTTCCTGGCCAAGCCAAAGGCTCAACCACGACGCGATCGATGCTAAACATTTCCTGGGTTGCATTGCCGGTGTGATAATAATCCAGCCGCATCGTGCGCGGTGCGGGAGACGGTGACGGCGCGGCGCCGGCAGAAAAGCCAAGGAGTAGAAGGACAATCCAGACACTCAAAGTTCGCCAGATCATGCCGCAGACTGTATCAGCAGGACGGCCGAAAGTCAGAACTTTGTCGCGGTGTCGAAAACCCGCGCGGAAGGAGAAGTGAAGGAGCAAACTCCGATCGTATTGCCCTGCGTGGATTGGGTGCTCGGCTGGTAACCGGCGCCAACTGGCTCGCGGTCCATGTGTTAAACGCGAACATGGCCAGCTGCGACGTGACCAGGGCGCGCTCCAACTTCTTGACTCGCGCGGCCGACCCGTTGCCCGAAAGGACTTTTAGCGCAGGCGGACTTTGAGCCTGCGCTATGACGAAGACTGCGTGCTAAGCCAGGCACATGTTTGGCTTAAACCCGGCTGCTGGAAGGCCTGGCCGACGCTCAGCCGGTTGAATAACATTCTCGAAAAGAAGTCCAAACCACCATACTTTGTGAAAAGTTTCACAAATCGCTTGCAGCTCAAAATTGCGAGTGTTAACGTACGATAACGAAGTTACCTAGCGCCGCAAGAACTATGAAAAAAGCTCAATTCGTGACCGCTGCTTTTCTAGCCAGCACCCTTTCGATGGTTTCGGCAGCGGATATTGTTGGAAAAATTACGCTGAAAGGAAAAACGCCGGAAGAGACGCCGCTGCCGTTGGATGCGATGTGCGCGGCGACGCGGCAAGACAAACCAACGACTCGGTTTTATTTGGTTGATGCCAGCGGTGGATTGGCCGACGCATTTGTCTATATCAAAGAAGGTTTGGCCGGAAAGAAGTTTGACCCGCCAAAGGAGCCTGTTGTATTGGATCAAGTCGGTTGTGAGTACGTCCCCTACGTGTTGGGCGCTCAAGTCGGACAGCAGATCCTGGTCAAAAACTCAGATCCCGTCGGACACAACGTGCATCCTACTCCGTTCGTGGCGGGAAATAAGGAACAGAACAAATTCCAATTTGCCAAGGCGCCGCCGCTCACCTTTGTTTTTGACAAACCGGAAATGTTTCTCCGTTTTAAGTGCGATATCCACGGCTGGATGTTTGCTTACGTTTCTGTCATGGAGCATCCCTACTTCGCGGTGTCCGGCAAAGATGGAACCTTTAAAATCGCCAATGTGCCGCCCGGCAAGTATGTGATCGAGGTGTCCCATCGCAAGGCCAAGGCGCCAATAATGACGAAAGAAATCACGGTGGACGGGAAAGATCAAAAGGCTGACTTCACGCTCGAAGTGCCACCCCCGGCGAAATAGTGCCGCAAATGTTTTGACCATATCGCCGCTGTGGCTCACCGTCGCAGCGGCGTTTCAATTAGCATGGCTCGAACAATCCACAACCGTTGGTTGCATCGCTTTGCTGTGTTCACCGGGGCAATGACGTTGGTTTTGATCGGCGCTGGCGGGTTAGTGACGAGCCATGGGGCAGGAATGGCGGTGCCAGATTGGCCAACCTCCTACGGATACAACATGTTTTTGCTTCCCTTTCCGTATTGGCGCACAGGGGGAGCGTTTTACGAACATTCTCATCGGTTAGTGGCTTCGTTCGTTGGATTGCTCACGACGATTCTAGCAGTCTGGCTCTGGGTGAAAGAGGATCGGGTTTGGATGCGCTGGCTTGGGGTAATCGCTTTCGTGGCCGTGGTGCTGCAAGGGGTGCTGGGAGGACTTCGCGTGAGGCTGTCCATGGACGAAATCGGGATTTTCCATGCCGCGTTGGCGCAGCTTTTCCTGGTGTTGTTGAGCGCGATTGCTTTGATGACTTCGCGCTGGTGGCACGCAATTGAATTGAGCAATCGCCAGGCAACGGGTCTTTTCCTCCTCTCCTCCATCCGAATGGAAGAGAGGGAGAAGACGCTTGCTGCGCCACGGGATGGGCGCGCCGCGCCGTTGATCGCGGTAGTGTTGGTTTTTCTGCAGTTGCTTCTAGGCGCGACGATGCGGCATCAACACGCGGGCTTGGCCATTCCGGACTTTCCCTGGGCCTACGGCAAGGTTTGGCCGCCGACGGATGCGGCCTCGCTCGACTTGATTAACCGCAGCCGCACTGATGTTCGCGAGCCCAATCCGATCACAGCGTTTCAAATTAACTTGCACATGACCCATCGGATTGGAGCGGTGGCGACGATGCTGGCGGTGGGTTGGTTCGCATGGAGAAATTGGCGGCGACTCGGACGAACCGCAGCCTTGGCGAAGTGGGCGCTTGGTTGGTTCGGATTGATCTGTGCTCAGGCTGCGCTTGGCGCGGCGACGGTGTTGAGCAACAAAGCGGCAGACGTGGCGACAGCGCATGTGGTGTTGGGCGCGTTGAGCTTGGTAGTTGGTTCGTTGCTGTGTGTGATTGCTTTCGGATCAACCGTGCGTGGGCTGGCGGACTCTCGGATCGGGCGTGCGGCTGGACCATTGCTCAGCGGCTCAATGGGGCAGGCGCGATCGAATGCTCATTTGGAAGCATGAAAGCCTCGGCTCCGTCAATGAGCGCGTCGCAAACAGCCGAGAAGGCGAGTTGGATGGGCTACTTTGAACTGACGAAACCGAGGCTCACAGCGTTGGTTTTGGTGACAACGCTGGTCGGTTTGTACGTCGGCGCGCAGGAGTCGATCAGCTGCGTCTTGATGTTAAATACGCTGATAGGCACGGCGCTGGTGGCGGGTGGCGCAGCGGCGTTGAACCAGTTGCTGGAACGGGAACACGACGCCAAGATGCGCCGAACCGAAGCTCGTCCGCTGCCTTCCGGCCGGTTGCAGCCCGAGGCCGTATTGGTTTTTGGAGGCGTTTGCTCGGCCGTTGGTTTGATTTATTTGGCGGCGGCGGTGAATTTGCTGACGAGCGTTCTTGGAGCCATCACATTGGTCAGTTATCTGTTTGTTTATACGCCGCTCAAGAGAGTGACGCCGTTGAACACGGTGATCGGCGCGATTCCGGGAGCATTGCCTCCGTTAATGGGCTGGACGGCGGTGCGCGGGGAAGTCACCGGTGAAGGCTGGGCGTTGTTTGGCATTCTCTTCTTTTGGCAGTTGCCGCATTTTCTGGCGATCGGGTGGATTTACCGTGAGGAATACGCGAAGGCTGGATTTGCCATGTTGCCGGTGATCGACGTGGAAGGCAGCCGAACGGGACGCCAGGCGGTAAGCCATACGCTTGGATTGTTGACGGTTAGTTTAGCGCCGTTCGTGTTCAAACTGGCTGGGGTGCTGTACTTGGCGGGAGCACTGGGGTTGGGAATGGCGTTCATCTGGTTTGCGATTCAGTTCTCCCGGCATTTAACAAAATGGCATGCGCGGCAGCTTTTTTATACATCGATCATTTATTTGCCGCTTCTCTTGGGCTTGATGGTTCTGGACAAAGTGAAGTGAAAGCGAAATGCAGCAATCTGGATTCTGCCGTTGACACTGGCAGAGACGCAAAGTTAACTATTACTCGATAATCATTGTCCGGGCAAAGAATGCAACCTTGGCCGGCTCACAGTAAACACGAAGAAAGTCATGCAGCCAACAACAACACATTCCCATACTCACGGAGCTCACGAAGCTCATCATGAGCCTGGATTCTGGCAAAAGTACGTCTTTTCCACGGATCATAAGGTCATTGGAATTCAGTACGGCGTGACGGCGCTTTTCTTTTTGCTCTTCGGATTTTTGTTGATGGCGATGATGCGCTGGCAGATCACGTATCCGCAGAAACCAATCCCGGTGGTGGGCTCCCTTCTGAACGCAGTTCTCGGCGACGTGGCGGCTGGAGGCATCATGAGCCCGGACCTTTATAACGCCTTTGGAGCCATGCATGGAACGATCATGGTCTTTTTGGCGATTGTCCCATTAGCTTTTGCGGCTTTCGGAAACTTCGTTGTTCCTTTGCAGATCGGGGCGGTGGATATGGCTTTTCCGCGCATTAACATGGTCAGCTACCAAGCCTATGCCATCGGCGGTGTGATCATGCTGGTCAGTTTCTTCATTCCTGGGGGCGCGGCGCAAGCTGGGTGGACTTCGTATTCACCGCTGGCATCCTGGATTCCGGGGCATGGGCAAACCTTTTGGATTATCGGGATGGTCTTCCTCATCACGTCATCGCTGCTCGGCGCCGTTAATTTCATCGCGACGATTATTCAGCTTCGCGCGCCGGGCATGACTTGGATGCGGATGCCTTTCTTTGTGTGGGCGCAATTCGTGACAGCGTTTCTGCTCTTGCTGGCTTTCCCTCCGCTCGAGGCGGCAGCGATCATGCAACTAATGGACAAAGTGGCTCACACCAGCTTTTTCCTGCCGACAGGACTGGCCGTGAGCGGCGGGGAATTGGCGAACATCAGCGGGGGCGGCAGCCCGCTTTTGTGGCAGCACCTTTTTTGGTTCCTCGGACATCCGGAAGTTTACGTGCTGATATTGCCCGCCATGGGAATTGTTTGCGAAATCATTGCGAATAACACGCGCAAGCCCATCTGGGGTTATAAATCGCTGGTTTATTCCGTGTTAGCCATCGGCTTTCTCTCTTTCATCGTTTGGGCGCATCACATGTATCTGACGGGGATGGGAACGAAGATCAGCACTTTCTTCCAGACCACGACGATGATCATCTCGATCCCATCGGTGATTATTCTTTCCTGTTTGTTGATTTCGCTTTGGGGTGGCTCGATTCGCTTTAACACACCGATGCTTTTTGCGCTGGCCTTTCTCCCAATGTTCGGGATTGGAGGGCTGACTGGGCTGCCCTTGGGTTTGAACTACAGCGACATTCACCTGCATGATACGTACTACGTGATCGCTCACTTCCATTATGTGGTGGCTCCCGGGACAATCTTCGCGCTCCTCGCGGGAATTTATTTTTGGTATCCGAAAGCCACAGGACGTTTCATGAGCGAGTTCTGGGGCAAGGTTCATTTTTGGCTTTCTCTGATTTTCATGAACGCCGTCTTCCAACCGATGTTTGCCCAGGGCATGCAAGGGATGCTGCGCCGCATGTCCGATGGCGCTGCGAATTATTCGCTGGCAAAGGTTGGCACGGATGCGATTGGCGGCCTTACCGATGCGATCATGAAATCAAACATCACAATTTCCCACGCGGCCTGGGCGCTTGGCCTTGCGCAGATTCCTTTCATCATAAACTTCTTTTGGAGTTTGAGGCACGGAAAGAAGGTGACATCAGATAATCCATGGGAAGCGACGACACTCGATTGGCAAACGCCGACGCCGCCGCCTCATGGCAATTTTGTGGCCCAACCCCAAGTTCATCGTGGCCCTTATGAATACAGTGTTCCAGGGCAGCCGAAAGATTTTACACCGCAAAACACTTAGCACTTTGTTTTAGCGCAGCAAACCCATCACAACCTCATGGAAATCCCGTACGTAGTTCAACCTCGACAGGACACCGGCCTCTACAACGCGAAGGTCGGGATATGGTTGTTTCTGGCCTCCGAAGTCATGTTGTTCGGAGCGTTATTTTCGTCCTACATCATTCTGCGCATCGGAGCGGCGCCTGGCGAGTGGCCCGTGGGCTTGTTGAATGTTTGGATTGGAATGGGCAACACGCTCGTTCTGATTACTTCCAGTATCACCGTTGTTCTGGCTTGGGCATCGCTGAAGATGAACAATTTTGCGAAGTTCAAAGTTTACCAGGGCTTTACGATCTTGCTGGCCATGACGTTCGTGGTGATCAAGTCGTTTGAGTACACCGACAAATTCACGCATTACGAAGTCGTTCTCCAGGACAACACGATTTATGACGGACACCTAAAGGAAAGAACTCCAACGCACGTGGTTATTCACGGCCATAAGGTCGAGCACGGGCGTCATGCGGAAGGAGAGGCGCATGGTTCCAAGACGCCTCATACCGATATCAGAATCGAGCGGGCGCAAATTAAGAAGATGGAGAATTACGGTCCGTGGCACAACACCTACCTGGCGATTTACTTTACATTGACGGCGCTGCATGCGTTGCACGTCATTGGCGGCGCGGTCGTGATCGGGTACTTGTGGGGACCTGGAAGCAAACTTTGGAAAACGGACCCTGAACGCTTTACCAACCGAATCGAGATTTCGGGCCTATTCTGGCATTTCGTTGATCTAGTTTGGATCTTTCTATTTCCGGTTCTTTACCTGTTGTAAGCTAGAGAGAATTGAAATTGATTATGAGCGATCATCACGCACACGACGCACACGATTTTCAACATCACGTCCGGCGCTATCTGTTTGTGTTTTGGGCGCTGATTGTCGGCACGATTATCACGGTCGGAGCGTGGTACGTGAAGTTAGATAGCATGGCGCTGACGGTTGCGATTGCGCTTCTCATTGCGAGCGTGAAAGCCTTTCTCGTGGCAGGCTATTTCATGCATCTGATTTCAGAAAAGAAGATGATCTACGGGATTTTGGCGGCAACGGCGTTTTTCTTCGCTGGGATGATGTATCTGATTGTCTGGGGCCGTGATCAAGTGCCCCAGGGAACTATTCATTTGGGCAGCAGGGATACGTTTCAAACGCCGGGATCGCCCTCGAAGGCGGCCCACTAAGTTATGTCACTCAAGGCATTCCACATTGTTTTTATTGCCGCATCCACGCTGTTGGTGCTCGGATTCGGCGCGTGGTGCCTGAGAAATTATTTTGGCAAGAACGGGGCCGGCGTGGACTTGGCGCTGGGAGCAGGATCGTTCCTGTTGGCGGCAGGCTTAGTCATCTACGGCAAGTATTTTTTGAAAAAGCTGAAAAGGATCAGTTACTTATGAAGCGCAAGCATCGGTCCCTTATCTGGAGCGGGCTTGGATTGGCCTGGCTCTGTCATCCGAGCGCTGTTTTCGCCTGCTCGGTCTGTTTCGGAAATTCAAACTCGACATTATCCAAAGCGTTGCACTGGGGTGTCCTGATGATGCTTGGCCTTGTCGTTTGTGTGTTGGCGGGCATCGCTGCCTTTTTTATCTACGTGGCAAAACGACCGGCTGCGGCGCCGGACACAGAAGCGCCAGCAACGGAATCCGCAGTTGAGACTGTTGAGAAGGTTTAATCATGAGAGAGCTGCTGCAATTACCTGTTTTGGCCTCCGAGCACGGAAAGACGGTCGATGACCTAATCGTCTATATGCATTGGCTGATGATTCTCTTATTCGTCGGCTGGATCGCCTACTTCGCCTATGTCCTGTTTCGGTTCCGGCAATCGCGGAATCCTAAAGCAGATTACCTTGGCGCGCGCGGGCACGCGTCAACCTGGATCGAGGGGTTGGTGGCGCTCGTCGAGTTCGTTTTGCTCTTTGGATTCGCCGTGCCGCTCTGGGCAAAACTCGTGGACGATCTGCCGAAGGAGAGCGAATCTGTCGTGATACGTGTTGCGGCGAAGCAGTTCGAGTGGAATTTGCGTTACCCCGGCAAAGACGGCGTATTCGGGAAGCAGGACATCAGCCTGGTAAGCGGCACAAACAGATTTGGCGTGGTCCCGAATGACCCGGCGGGCCAGGATGATTTCGAGAAGGTCAACGACATGCACGTTCCGGTCAACAAACCTGTCATCGTGCACCTGACATCGATGGACGTCATCCATTCGTTTAAAGTCATCGCGTTGCGTGTCTGTCAGGATGCCATTCCAGGATTGAGCACGCCAGCCTGGTTCAAAGCGACCAAGGAGGGCCGATACCAGATCAATTGCGCGCAGCTCTGCGGAAATGGACACGCGAACATGGCTAACGGGTTTATTACCATCGAAAGCCAGGCGGCGTACGACAAGTGGATCTCAGACCAGAAAACCGGCGCGGCGGGTGCAGCAGTCTTTGAGTGACCGTGTTTCACCGCGAATTCAGTGGACCGTTTGGGGCGGACTCGCTTTGACCGTCTTAACGGTTTGCCTTCTTTTTGTCCTGACCCGGATGCAGCGAGGCCAAACTTCGTTTCCTGTTTATGGACAACTTCCTGACTTCAGCCTCACCAATCAAGCGGGCAGCCCAGTTTCACTGGAAACCTTGCGCGGCAACGTTGTGATCGCGGACATTATCTTCACTCGTTGCGCCGGTCCTTGCCCAGAAATGACGAAGAAGTTAAGCGAACTTCAAACCGCCTTGCCTGCGAGCGCGCCGGTGAAGTTAGTCACGCTGACGACGGATCCAGCGTTCGATACGCCGCAAGTTCTAAAAAGCTACGCAGCACGATTCGGCGCGGATTCCAACCGCTGGTGGTTCTTGACCGGAACAAAACCACAAATCGGAAATTTGGCGACCAATGGCTTCAAGCTGACGGCCTTTGAAGTTCCCCGGTCTGAGCAAAGCAATGAATTTGATCTGTTTGTCCACAGCACCATGTTTGTGCTGCTAGACAAGCAAGGCCGGTTGCGGGGCGCCCTTGAATCGGCGGCGCCGGATTGGCGGGAGAAAGCGGTGGAAGGCGTTGAAGCGTTGCTCAAAGAGAAGCATCCATGAGCCTGACCGATTTGCCCGCCGTCAATGCGTGCCTCAATACGCTGAGCACGATCTTCTTGAGCGCGGGTTATTTTTTCATCCGCCGGAAGCGCCCAATTGCTCACCGCAATTGCATGGTGTCGGCGTTCGCCACCTCAACCCTCTTCCTGATCTCGTACTTGGTCTATCACTACAATGCGGGACGCACCGTGTTTCGGGAACCGCAATGGTTTCGGCCGATTTACCTGACGATTCTGCTCACGCACACGGTCCTCGCCGTGGCCATTGTGCCGATGATCCTCATGACGCTTCATCGCGCGATCAAGCAACGCTTTGAATTGCACAAACGAATCGCGCGCTGGACGTGGCCATTGTGGATGTACGTGTCGGTGACAGGTGTGATTATTTACCTGCTCCTTTATCAGATTTACCCGCAACGCTAGGTAATGAAGCGCTGCTGCGCTTCCGCGCAAACCAGCAGGTTTGCCCTGCCTATCCGGAAATCTCTTTCGAGAAAGAGTACAGAACAACAATCAGGGAAGAAGCTTGGCCACGACGGAGCTGATTGTCTTGCCATCGGCACGCCCTGCGGCCTTAGCCTGCACTGCCTTAATCACCGGTCCCATATCCTTTTTGCTGGTGGCGCCCGCTTCCTGAATGGCCGCTCGGACTACGGCCTCAAGCTCCTCGGCAGAGAGCGGCTGTGGCAAGAAGCTCTCGAGGACCGAAATCTCCCGCTGTTCGCGCGCGACCAACTCGGGGCGCCCGCCCTTCGCATATTGCTCGATGGCGTCACGCCGCTTTTTGATTTCCTTCTGAACGATTCCAATGATCTCTGTGTCTGAAAGCGTCTCGGTCTTGCGTTCGATTTGCGCGTAGCCCAACGCGGATTTGAGGAGGCGCAAAGTCGAGAGGCGGTCCGCCTCTTTGGCCAGCATGGCCGCTTTTAACTCCTGCGCGATGCGGTCAGCGAGACTCATCTGTCACTGCGACGTTTTGAGATTCTTCAAGGTGTCGCGGACTTTCGCGGCTTTCTCGTAGTCCTCGCGCCGGACCGCTTCGTTCAGGGCCTTTTCGAGGCGTTCGCGTTTCGTCAAGGGGCGGCTTGCTTGCAACTCTTTGAGCCAGGATTCGAGAGATTGAATTTCGCCGCTATGTTCGATGAGATCGGACCGAGATTGCTTCTGATAAAAGCTCCGAATCTCTTCCACGCCGTGGTTCACCACCTCGATCGCTTTGGCGTGATCCTCCAAATCGAGCGCCATACAGCCCATCGCGCGCGTCTGCATCATGAGCAACTGCGGACGAAATTGCTGGAGTGAGAAACCGAGTTCGTCCGAGGCGGCGAATTGCTCGACAAAATCGAATACCTTGAGGTTGCGCGTCGTGTCCCGAATAACCCCTTCGTAATCCTGCAGCTGAAAAAGACAGATGTAACGGTGGTGGTACTGTATCGCTTCCTGCTGGAAGCGCGCGCAATCCTCAGCGCCAAGTTCGAATTCCTCGTCATCGCCATTGTGGGCTTCGAGGTGTTTGGCCAAACGCGCCTCGTAATGTTCCAAAAGGGATTCGTGTCCGTACGGCCGCTTGCCATCCGGCCGCCCCTCAGCATTCATTTGCAACAAGCCCAAATCGACACGCAATTGAATTTTCTCGAGATCATCCTTGCCCTTGAATTTTCTGACGTCAATTTGCCCTGGGCGATATTCCCAGTCGTTCAGCAGAGCTGAAATGTCGAAATTCATATAGCGCACTATGGCCAGAGAAGGCGTTCAAGTCAATCCGCCCCGTGTGTGGTGTGTGTGGTGTTGCATTTAAAATCGCACTATTTCGTGCGATCACAATTTTACGGTGACGCGGCCATTGGGGGCTCGCAGCGGAGTTGCTCAGTCAAAGCTGGAATCCGCCGGAACGGCTTGTATACTGAGCTCATGAACAAACTCCTTTTATTGATCCTCGGTTCCGCCTTGATTGCCTTGAGCGGTGTCATTGCGGAACCGCCTTCCACCAAGGCGACACCGCAAACAAAATCAAAAGCCGGCCAGGTGCAAGTGCGCTTGCTGGACAAGACTGGAAAACCAACGGAGCTTCAAACGATGAACAAAATCGTCAAGACCGACGCGGAATGGCGCAAACAATTGACCAAGGAACAATACGAAATCGCGCGCGGCAAAGGAACCGAGCGCGCCTTCTGCGGCATCTTCTATGACCACAAGAAACCCGGCATCTACACCTGCGTTTGCTGCGATTTGCCTCTATTCTCCTCGACCGCAAAGTTTGATTCCGGCACAGGCTGGCCCAGCTTTTTCCAGCCGGTCGCGAAAGAAAACGTCGCAACGCTCGAGGATCTCAGCCACGGAATGCGCCGAACGGAAATCCTTTGCGCGCGCTGTGACGCGCACCTCGGCCATGTTTTCGAAGATGGCCCCAAGCCGACCGGTTTGCGTTACTGTCTTAACTCCGCTTCTCTTGTGTTTCGTCCCGGTGCGGAAAGAAAATGAATGACTGACGCGCACTACGGTGTGTTTAGAGTGCCGCTCTGCCTTTCCGCCGATAATGCCGGATGCCGGGTTTGAGCGCGCTCAAACCCGCCTGCATGATTGAATCCATATATTACGTAATCTCCTGGCTATGCCATCGGCAGTGCCCACACTGCTATGAGGAGCGCTTTCATCCTTATCAAGGCGCCGAATTGGCCGGAGTCGCCGGCGAAGCCCGGAACAACTTCGAACGGATCATCGATCATTTTCCGGAACACATGCGCTACCGTGTTCCAGAGGCGACGGCGGCGAGCGGCGAAGTTCCTGAGCGTATCGGGCGAATCATTCTCTCCGGCGGCGAAGTGTTGCTGCCGCAAATCTGCGAACCGGTCCTTTATCCGGCGATTGAACGGATCATCGAAAAGTATCGCCGGACCGGCGGAGTCAAAGTTGTGGTTCAGACCACCGGAGACTTGATCACCGCAAAGATCGTGGACGAACTCCTTCAGCGCGGTGTTTGGATGATTTCGGTTTCGGGGATGGACGACTTCCACGAAGGCTTTGACGAGCAACGCCGGAACAAACTCACCGGCAAGCTGACCGAAATATTTGAGAAGGCTGGCATGCATCGTTCCGGTCTTCATGCCAAGGATCGCAAATGGCACGAAGAGGCGGGACCGGTTTTCAGTTTCTTTGGCGCAACAGCCGACGCTTGGATTGGCCGAATCTGGCCGCGCGGGCGGGCCTGGAATAACGATCTTTCCAAGGCCACGCTGGCGGACAATTTCTGCAACGCCTGGTCCGGCGGACTCAACTTCCTGAATGTTGGCGAGGCTGGTTCCGAGGTTTCCATAGAACCGAATGGCAACGTTTATCCCTGTTGCATGAAAACAAAATTCCCCATCGGCAATCTACTGGAGGAACCGTTGATGGAAATTCTGCGCAGCCTCATTGGACATCCAATTTACGAAGCCATTGCGATGGGACACCCGGAGCGGATGGGTGTTCGTTATGGATGGTCTCCCGCCAATTTTGTGGAGCGTTCCCGAACTGTCACACCCGCGGGTCGTCCGTATCAAAATCTGTGCATCGGCTGCGACCGTTTTCATGAGGAGGTCGCACGACCGCTGCTCGCGGAACTGCGACGCGAGCGGCTGGCGAGGCGAGCCTCGGCGAGTGGCAAAGCAGCATGAACGCATCGTGCAAGAAAGTGCTGGCAGCGTCGGTGTTCTTCGCTTTCGCCCTCGCGAGCTTGTCCACTGGCGCGGCTGGCGAAGGCGCTTGGGCATCCACGGTCTCCAAAGCGCGGGGACAGCGCCTTTTCTGGAATGCGTGGGGTGGCGATGACCGTATTAACGCTTATATCGCGTGGGCCGCGCGAACGGTTCAAGGCCAGTTTGGTATTGAGGTCAGACATGTGAAATTGACTGACACGGTCGAAGCCGTGACGCGCGTTCTCGCGGAAAAAGCTGCCGGCAAGAACGACCGAGGTTCTGTGGACCTGATTTGGATCAATGGTGAGAATTTCGCCGCCATGAAACAACATGGGCTGCTTTACGGTCCCTTCACACACAAGCTGCCGAACTTTAGCCTGGTGGACACGAATACCAAGCCGACACTCACCGATTTCACGGTGCCGGTGGAAGGGTTTGAAGCCCCATGGAGTATGGCGCAACTTGTTTTCCTTTATGACACCGCGCGCTTGCCCAATCCGCCCCGCACGCCGCGAGCATTGCTCACTTGGGCCAACGCTTATCCCGGACGATTCACGTATCCGCAACCGCCGGACTTCCTCGGAACCACTTTTCTCAAACAGATGATTCTCAGCTTAGTCACGAACACCGCCGCCTTGAGCGCTCCAGCATCGGAATCTTTTTCTGCAGAGGTAACGAAACCTTTATGGGAGTACCTCGACGCATTGCATCCCACGATGTGGCGACAAGGACGGGCCTTTCCCTCCAGCGGTCCAGCCCAGATTCGGTCGCTCGGAGATGGGGAAATCGACATTGCGCTTTCCTTCAGTCCCGAAGCCGCCTCGTTGGCCATTCTGACGGGTCAACTTCCCACGAGTGTTCGCACCTTTGTTTTCGACGGCGGAACGATTGGCAACGCTAGCTTCCTGGCCATTCCTTTCAACAGCGGGGCCAAAGAGGGAGCGATGGTGTTCATCAACTTCTTGCTTTCCCCAGCGGCGCAAGCTCGCAAACAGGACCCGCGCGAACTCGGCAGTCTAACCGTCCTGGCGATGGACAAGCTGACTGCGGCGGATCGTGCTCGATTTGAGAACTTGCCGCGCGGACCCGCGACGCTTTCATCAACGGACCTGGGAAAACCCCTCGCCGAGCCGCACCCCATCTGGATGGAACGTCTCGAAAAAGAATGGCTGAAGCGTTACGGCGCGGGACGCTAGCGGTGGCTTCAATACGCGCCCTCCCTCTCCTGGCTGGCAGGGCGCGTCACTCCGCGTTGTCTCTTTCGCGGTTTCCAGTGGGCGGGCGCGCGCCAAATTGGGTGAGCTTGTCCCGCATGGTCTGGCGTGACACGTTCAGCCAGCGGGCGGCTTTGGCCTGATTGCCCTGGGCCAGCTCGATCGCGCGCGTGAAAAGCTGCCGTTCCACAGCTTCAATAACCGCGGCGTGGGTATCCCTCAAAGCCCCTTGACGGGCGCCCTCAAGAAATTCGTCGATGAACGCCGACATTTTCTGGTCCGAGGCTGCGCCCGCGTCACTTCGTTTCGCCAGCACGGTTTTCAGGTTGTCTGCGCTGATAGGAAAGCCGCGCGCGAGCAGAAGCGCCTGTCGTAGCACGTTGGCGAGTTGGCGCACGTTGCCCGGCCAGGATTGCTGCTGCAGCCAGATCACAGCCTGAGGATGAATCGCGGCGGAACTCAATTCGAGTTCGCTCGCAAAGCGCCGCAGAAAATATTTCGTCAGCTCAGGAATATCTTCCAGCCGCTGGCGCAGCGGCGGGAGATGCAGAACAAAGGAGCTCAGCCGATAGAACAGGTCCTCGCGAAACTGTTTCTCGCGGATGGCGGCTTCCAAATCGCGGTGTGTGGCGGCGAGAATTCGGACATCCACCGAAATGAGATCCTTTCCGCCGACGCGCTGAATGCATTTGTCCTGGAGCACGCGCAACAGCTTGGCCTGTGTGAACGCCGTCATGTCACCGATTTCATCGAGGAAGAGCGTGCCGCGGTCAGCCTGCTCGAACCGCCCGATGCGCCGGCTTTCCGCTCCAGTGAACGCGCCGCGTTCGTGCCCAAATAATTCACTCTCCAGCAGCGTCTCCGGAATGGCCGCGCAATTGACGGCGATAAAAGGTTTGTCGGCCCGCGCGCTGTGCTGATAAATCGCGCGCGCGACCAGTTCCTTGCCCGTGCCTGTTTCACCGCGAATGAGCACGGCCACGGCTTTGGCGGCAACGCGCCCGATCTCTTTGCAAACCTCCTGCATTACACGGCTGTTGCCGATGATCGCGTCGCCGTCCGAACCGGTCGCGCCGAGATCGACCGGTTCGCTCATGAGGCGGGCGCTCGCGACCGCTTTGGCGGTGGCTTCGAGCAGGTCTTCCATCTCAAACGGCTTGATCAAATACTCGAATGCGCCGCGCTTGGTCGCTTCAATCACTGTTTCGGTCGTCCCATAGGCCGTCATCAGCACGATGGGCAGCCGGGGTTTGACGGCGTGCAGGCTGCGCACGAGTTCCAGACCATCCAGTCCGGGCAGCCGCAAGTCGGTGATCACGACCTCGAAATGCCCCGATTGCGCGCGGGCGAATCCTTCATCGCCGCGATGCGAAACCGTTACCGCGTAGCCTTCCGACGCGAGCAACTTTTCCAGCGACACAGCCGCGCGTGTATCATCTTCGATCAATAGAATTCTGGCGCAGTTCGCAGTCATGGACTTTTGCGCGAAGCTTGGAATGACATTTATTGGGCGGCCGGTGTGCTGCATGTGTCAGTAGGCATCCAGTCCGGCGGCCACACGTGATCTTCCAATGCGCGGCGCACTTTTTCAAGCAAGCGCGAGGGGCAAATCGCCGCTATTTGCCGCCTCGAGCGCAGGGCGCCGCAACCGAAACCGCCGCAGAGACGCCAGAACGCAGAGCGGCGAAGCCGCGGCCGAAGGCGTTACAAGGTTAAATCGTTGCATGGTTAAATGGTTAAAAGTTTCACCACGGCCTGCGAACGATGTCGAGGATTGCCGTGCAGAGAGCGACGAGAGACAACTCACAGACTTTCGCGCGGCCATGGTTGAAATCCGCAACTCCTTGGCAAAGATGGTGAGCCTGCAGTTGGAACAGAAGATCACCCAGGACGCGAAGATCAGGCCAGTTCCAAAGTTCTTTGCGTTCTTCGCGGTCTTGTTGTTAATCAAACATCGCGCTCCGGACACGTGCATCCGAACCAGTGCCCAGTTGATCAAATCGGCGTTTTTCGTCTGCCCGGAATTGATCAGAATTGTTCGCAGCCTGCGAAGAAGCTTTTTCTCTGCGTCTTTCGCGTCTCCGCGATGATTCCAACAGCCTCGTCGCTCCTGCGCTTCAGTCCGAGCGCGCCGGTTCGCGTTCCGGACTTTGGGCGATGGGCAAGATGACGCTGAAAATGGCGCCTTGCCCGACTTGGGTTTGATATTCCAAAAGGCCGCCGTGTTTTTCCAGAATGCGCGCCGCGATGCAAAGGCCAAGGCCGGCGCCAGTTTCTTTGGTCGTGAAAAACGGATCGAACAAGCGTTTCTGAACGGCGGGTGGAATGCCATCGCCGGTGTCTTCGACTTCCAGGACTGCCGCTGTGGTTGAGCGCGAGCCGAAGCGGGCCGGCTTGGTGCGCGTGCGCAAGGTAATCGCGCCGCGCTGGCCAATGCTTTCGGCGGCATTCTTGATCAAGTTGATGAGCACCTGCTTGAGCTGCTGCAAATCGCCGCGCACCTGCGGGTCAGCCAGGAATTCGCATTTCAGTTCAATCGAGTTCCTCTCCAATTCTGGACGGAACAGCCCGGCTAGTTCGCGAAAGGGAGCAGTGGCCTTGACCAGTTCGAGTTGCGGCTCGGACGGACGCGCGAAGAGCAGGAAATCTTTGATGATCTTGTCGAGGCGGAAAATCTCGTCGCTGATGAACCGGTTGTCTTCCAACGGCTCGGAATTTTCAGGCAATAATTTGCGCTGAGTGAACAGGCGGGCCTTGATGGCGGTGAGGGGATTGCGAATTTCGTGGGCCACGCCGGCCGCCAGCGCTCCGAGCGAAGCGAGTTTCTCCTGGCGTTCGACCAGAGCGCGCGTCTCGATCAATTTGACGCGCAATGGACCAATCATCCCGCGATAAACCAACACGGTCAGCGACAAGCTCAGCAAGACGAGCAAGCCCAGCGACAAGGCGAGCAGAAACTTCAATTCCGCCAAAGCCAGATGCGCGTCCGACAGGGCCGATTGAAGCGACTGCCGTTGGGCGTGCGCCAATTGCGTCGCCAGGGTCAGCAAGTGGCTCGATTCCTTTTCGGTGCGAGCGAGCAACGCGGCCGGGGAGCCCGGACCGTTGATTTGGGCGCTTTGTTCGAGAGTTAGGAAAGCCTTGATCAAATATTGATCGAAAGCGGAGGCGATTTGCCGCAGCAGTTCGCGCTCGCTCGCGGCGGACGAACGTTCCAGTTGTTGCGCCAGCCAAACTTTGAGCGCATCTGTCTCTTCCTGAAAACGGACGCGATCCGTGGGTTCTTCACGAAGATCAAAGCGCAACAGCGTGTGATTGAACCTTAAGATGGCGGCTTCGAGATAATCGGCTAAATGATACCCGCCATCTTGCATCGCTCCGAACCGCGCCTGCAACTGGCCGATTTGCCGCCAGGAGTGGCGCTCGGTCCAGCCGATCAGCACCGCTCCCAAGGCCACGGTCGCAAGAAAACCGGTCAAGCGCAGTTTGATCGGCGACTTCATGGGGAAGCATGTGCAATACCTTTCGCGGTGGTTGCACATTTCTGTGGCCGCGAACGGCAGCCCTTGATGCGGTGTGGCCGTTTGTGCGCGTTGAGCGTACCGCAAATTTTCCGTCCGCTATACGGGGTAACGCGGCGAAGCCGGCGAAACCGCGCCCAAAGGAGCGCGGCACGTCCCGGGCCGCAGCAGGGCGGCTTGTCGAGGGCCTCGGCAATTATCCGAAGCTGCGGTCTTGGCCGGCGTGCTGCGACCGGGGACCGGTCGCGGTCCGACAAATCGTCGCGGCCCGCGGCGATTTCGTGTGATACTGATACTGATAGACTGAGAGTCTCCGCTACGCCGAACGCGAACGCGCTCAACCGGTACGGCCAATCGTTGGTCGCTGGTGGCCATTGATTGGTCACATTTGGGCGACGCGATGCCAGCCTCGTTCGCGTAATTCGCCGCTTTTCAACGTCTCCGGTTTCGGCGCGGTCATTTGGCATCTTAAAAGCTTAAGGAAAACAGCGTGAACCGAACCAAACTTCAGCACTGAACGAAAGCTTATTCATGATCCTGCTTCTTTTCCTTTTGACGCTGGCCATCGCCCTTCTCGCGCAATGGCATGTCAAGCGCATGTATCATCGCTACAGCCTCGTCCCGGCCGCTGCCGGGCACACCGGGGCCGAAGTGGCGCGGGAACTTCTCCGCGCCGCCGGCATTGACGATGTCTCGATCCAGGAGCACGAGGAGTTGCTCGGCGACCACTACGATCCATTGCGGAAACGGCTTGTGCTTTCCTCCGCGAATTATCATGGCACCTCGCTGGCTGCCATTGGTGTGGCCGCGCACGAATGCGGCCATGCTATTCAACACAAAATCGCTTATGCGCCGCTGCATTGGCGGATGGCGGCGGTGGGAGTCACGAACTTCGCCAGCCAAATTGTTTTGTGGCTGCCGCTGTTGGGGATGTTCACCGGTTACCTCTCCACTTACACCGGCGTCCTCATTATGGCGCTCGCTTGGGGGGTCATTATGGCGTTCAACCTCGTCACTCTGCCAGTGGAATTCGACGCCTCTCGCCGCGCCAAACTCGTGCTCGGGCAAATGGGTTTCGTGCAATCGCCCGCCGAACGGGAGGGCGTCAGCCGCGTGCTCACGGCTGCCGGATGGACTTATGTCGCGGCGTTCATCACGTCGCTCATTTACTTCCTCTGGCATTTGCTGCCCTTGCTCACAGGCAGGGACCGTGACTGAGTCGCATTGATTCCCAACAGACCTCAAGCATCATGAAAAAAAGAACCGAGAACAGCTCAAAGCGATTGCAAGGGAAGCCGCCCGCTGCAACTCCGCGCGCTGAGACGCGAACCATCCATATCGAATTCTTCATGTCGGGAGCCGAATCCGTGGGCATCGCGGGCACGTTTAACGATTGGCGGCCCGAGCGTGCGCCGATGTTGTCTGACGGTCACAACCGCTGGATCAAGGACCTTAGCCTGACGCCTGGCGTGTACGAGTATTGCCTGGTCGTCAACGGCTACAAATGGATGCCCGACCCGCACGCCCGCGAGACGGCGCCCAATCCATTCGGCGGTCGCAATTCAGTCCTGAAGGTTTAAACTCTGCCAACCACCAATGAACGCCAATGGACGCGAATCGATGAAGCAATTCTGGATTTTTCGCGGCTAACAAAAAAAACACATGAGCCACAACAATTACGACGGACCTGAGCTGCCCCAACAACTCTTGGATGCTTTCGAAAAGACGGGCGAGCGGCTCAAGCATTATCTGCCGAGAATTCTTCCCATGGCTGTCGTGGCCGCTTGTCTGTTCTGGTTCGCCTCCGGCGTGTACACCGTGAATCCCGGCCACATCGGTGTCGTCCGCACCTTTGGACGGGAAACCGCCCGTACGGAACCGGGATTGAACTACCGTTACCCTTGGCCGGTGCAGCAGGTAAATATTGTCAGTGTGGAACAAATCCGCCGCATCGAAGTTGGCTTCCGCGGCAGCCAGCGCGTTCCCGAAGAGGCCCTCATGCTCACCGGCGATGAGAACATCGTTGAGGCCCAAATCGTCGTGCAATACCGTGTGGCGGACCCCGCCAAATATCTCTATCGCCTGCGCGAACCGGACACCGCCCTCCTGGCCGCCACGGAAGTCGCCTTGCGCAGCACCGTCGGCAGCATGACCATCGACCAGGTCATGATCGAGGAACGCGCCAAAGTGCAGGCGGACGCGCGGCTTTTCATTCAGCGGTTGATGGACGATTACGAATCCGGCCTGGTCATCACGGAAGTCAAGCTCCAGGCGGCCGACCCGCCGGATGCCGTGCGCGATGCCTTCCACGACGTCGTGCGCGCCCGCGAAGACAAGGAAAAACTGATCAATCAGGCGCGCGGCTACCAAGCCGACATCCTGCCCAAGGCCCGCGGTGAAGCCCAGAAACTCTTGCGCGAAGCAGAGGGTTACAAGGAACAACGCGTCCTGCTCGCTCAAGGCGAAGCCGCGCGGTTCCTCAGCGTCTTGGCCGAATACGAGAAAGCCCGCGGCGTCACTCGCGATCGCCTCCACCTGGAAACGATGGAGAAGATTTTGCCCGACATCGACAAAGTCATCGTCGGCGGCGACGTCAACCAGCGCCTGCTGCCGCTCCTGCCTTTGACGCCGGCCGCCGCCCAGTTGTTGGGCCCGCGCCCGAGCGCCACTCCGGCCTCGGCCAGATAACTTCAACCTGAACCTCACTTCACAAGGGATTCTATGCGAACGCAACTTCTCGGCATCGGCGGTTTGTTCGTGCTCTTCCTCGCTCTGGCGCTGGCGAGCCAGGCCTTTTTCACGGTCAATGAGACCGATCAAGTCATTATCACGCAATTCGGCGAGTACAAACGCACTCTTCAACAACCGGGGTTCGCCTGGAAAATTCCATTTCTGCAAACCGTCAACCGCTTCGATCGCCGCATCTTGACCAGTGACGCGCCCAAGGCGGAATACCTTACGCAAGACAAGAAACGCCTCGTGGCCGACCCGGTGACGCGCTGGCGCATCAGCGATCCGTTGCTCTTTTATAAAACTGTGCGCGACGAGTCCGGCGCCCGGGCGCGCCTCGACGACCTCGTCTTGTCCGAATTGCGCCGCGAAGTGGCCAGTCATACGTTCGATCTCGTCATCGGCCCGAAACGCGAAGCGATCATGGATAACGTCGCCACAACCGCGCGCAACAAGGCCAAAGAATTCGGCATCGCTGTCGTGGATGTGCGCATCAAGCGGGCAGACCTGCCGCAAGAAGTGCAACACAGTGTGTTTCAGCGCATGCAGGCCGAACGCGAGCGCGAGGCCAAACGCTATCGCAGCGAAGGCGACGAAGAATCGGCCAAGCTCAAGGCCGAGACGGACAAACAGCGCACCATCGTCCTGGCTCAGGCCCGCCAAGACGCCGAAAAACTGCGCGGCGAGGGCGATGCCATCGCGACGCGCATTTACGCCGAGGCTTACGGGAAGAACGCTGAATTTTACACCTTCACCCGCAGCCTGCACAGCTACGAACAATTCCTCGGCAAACGCAGCACGCTGGTGCTGCCGGCGGATTCGCCCCTATTTCGCTACCTGACCGGTTCGCGCTCCGACGCGCAGCCCGGAGCGGTCGAGATGCCAGTGGCCAAGGAGACAGCCTTGGATCGGGGCAAGTGACGCCGGTGGCAGGGCAACTCAAACCATCCGTCCCTCAGCCGCCAAAGGAACGAGAGTTCATCGATGCGGTCCCAAAAGGCGTGGAGGCTGCCCACGAACCGACCGCCGGTCGGGAACCGGCGCCGGCCAGCGTCAACCTGGCTTGCTCCAGGCCGCGGCGTCTCTCGGAGGAAATGGCCGGTTTAATCGCGGCTTTTGCGGAACGGCCCGTTACCCTGCGAGAGGCGATTGTAGTTCTGCACCAGCGGGCCTACACGCTGCTGCTCATTCTGCTCGCGTTGCCTTTCTGCACGCCCATTCCTCTGCCGGGTATTTCGACCCCGTTTGGCTTGGTGATTGCCGTAATCGGCTTCCGGTTGTCTCTAGGCCAGAAGCCATGGCTGCCGGCACGATTGCTCGACACAACATTGCCGGCGAAGTTTTTCCCGCGTGTTCTGGCGGCGACGCGCCGGCTGGTTTGTTGGCTCGAGGTTTTTCTCAAGCCAAGATTTAGCAACGTGCTCCGCTGGCGCATTGTCGGGCAAGCGCTCGGCGCGATGTTTCTGGTGTGTGGGCTCCTGCTCATGCTGCCTTTGCCAGTGCCGGTCAGCAACGCTTTGCCTGCCATCACCATTGTGCTTCTCGCGGCGGCCATGTTGGAAGAGGACGGCCATTTCGCCGTGGCGGGCGCAGGCATGTTTCTGCTCACGCTCAGTTTTTTTGCCGCCATTTTTTGGGGCGGAGCCGAGGCTGTGAATTTCTTCAGGGAGACTTTCGGCGGCGCGTTCAAGCCGGACGACGAATCGGTTTTGCCAACTGATTAAGCTCCCTCGGCGCAAATCATCAATTGCCAATTGGCGACGACGATCTTCCCGATCTCGTCCCGATTGTCATGCGGAGCCCGCTTCAACTCCTGCCGCCGATCCGAAACTCGCCGCCTCGAGGTCAATGAAAGATTGCCGGCATCCGCGCGGCCTGTTTTTACTTCTGCCATCGCACCTAATGACAAGATCATGATTACGATTAAGAATCCCGTTGAAACTTCTTAATTCAATGCGAGCGGCGCCAGGGAACGGGGTGAACCCGCCGTTATCGTTCCTGCGTTGGATGGCGCCGATCACCGTTTGCATGCTGATCGGCCCGGTCGTGGCTGGCTTCAGCGGAACTCTCCTGCCAGCGTTCGGATTTTTTCCGGCGCTCGGCGGCCAGACGATCGATCTCGAATCATGGCGACAGTTGTTTGAGCTCCCGGGAATTTCGGCTTCAGCACGGCTTTCTCTTCTGACCGGCTTCACGACGACAGCAGCTTCTCTGCTTTTGGTCACCGCGTTCTGCGCTGCATGGCATGGCACGGATTGGTTTCGGTTCATGGAACGGCTGCTCGCGCCGTTGCTGTCCGTTCCGCATGCAGCCGTAGCGTTCGGAATTGCCTTCTTATTGGCGCCGAGCGGCTGGATTCTTCGTCTGTTGTCACCTTGGGCCACTGGCTTCGCGCAACCGCCCGATTGGTTGATCGTCCATGAGACTCACGGCCTAACATTGATGTTCGGATTGATCGTTAAGGAAGCGCCGTTTCTCTTCGTGATGACGTTGGCGGCTCTAGGCCAAACCGACGCGGAACGCAGCCGAACCATTGCGCGGACGCTCGGTTATCGGCCGATGAACGGCTGGCTCAAAGCCGTCTTCCCGAGAATCTACTCCCAAATTCGTTTGCCGGTCTTTGCCGTGCTGGCTTACGGAATTTCCGTCGTCGATGTCGCCATCGTGCTAGGGCCAACCACGCCTGCGCCACTGGCGGTGCGCTTGGTGACGCTGTTCAATGATCCCGGCTTGCAGCAACGCTTCATCGCCTCAGCAGGCGCGGTCTTGCAACTGGGCCTTGTGGCTCTGGGCCTCTCGATGTGGCTGGCGCTCGAGTCGATCATCAAGCGCGTTGGAAAGGTTTGGATCGAGTCTGGACATCGCGGAAGGAACGATGCCACGGCTCGATACGCTGCAGCGGGCGCCGCGATCAGTAGCGTCGGGGTCGTTTTCGCCGGCCTTTCGAGCATGCTGATATGGTCGTTCGCGCAATCCTGGCGTTTTCCCGATGCTCTTCCTTCCGGACTGACGCTGGCCAATTGGACGCGGCATTTTTCGACGCTTCAGGAACCGCTCATCAATACTGTGACAGTCGGAGTCAGCGCCGTGTCGATCGCGCTGCTGCTGGCGATTGGCGTGTTGGAACACGAAGTCAGAAACGGCCGCCGAACGTTCGTCGGCGCGGCTGGTGTTTTGTATTTGCCTCTGGTCATTCCCCAAATTGCGTTTCTGTTCGGCGCCCAAATTCTCCTCGTCATGGCGCAACTCGACGGACGCTGGCCAGCTCTGACATGGTTGCACTTGGTCTTTGTGTTCCCGTACGTTTTCCTGTCGCTGTCCGATTCGTACCGCGCGTGGGACGAGCGTTACAGCCGCACCGGTTTATGTCTCGGAGCGACGCCGACGCGTGTATTTCTGCGAATCAAGCTCCCGATGCTCTTGCGACCGATTATGACGGCTGGCGCCGTGGGGTTTGCCGTTAGCGTGGGACTTTACCTCCCGACGCTCTTCGCCGGAAGCGGCCGTTATCCCACGCTGGTCACGGAAGCGGTCACTCTTTCCGCGGGCGGTGACTACCGCCTGATTGGCCTGTTTGCATTGCTGCAAATGGTGCTGCCGCTGGTGGCGTTCATTCTCGCATTCCTGGCCCCTGGATGGCTGTTTCGCCGCCGACACGGAATGCAGGTCACACGATGAACTCTGCCGCCTTACAACTGCATAACGTCACGCTGCGGCTTGGCGGTCGGGTCTTGATTGGCCCAATCACTTTGAGCGTCGGCCAGGGTGAAGTCGTGACGTTGATGGGCGAAAGCGGATGCGGCAAATCCAGCCTGTTAGCTTGCCTGTGCGGCACATTGCCACGGGCGTTCACGGCGTCGGGAACCATCTCGAATGCCGGTGTGGACATTACCGCTCTGCCGCCCGAGTCCCGTCGCCTCGGCATCTTGTTCCAGGACGATTTGCTCTTCCCGCACATGTCGGTCGGACAGAACCTCGCCTTCGCCCTCTCACCGGCAATTTCCTCTCGCCAGAGACGACGGGAACGCATCGAGCAAGCGCTCACCGAAGCGGGATTGGCTGGTTTTGCCGATCGCGATCCGGCCACACTGTCCGGCGGACAACGGGCGCGTGTCGCGTTGCTCCGTGTGCTTCTCTCCGAACCACGCGCGTTACTGTTGGATGAACCGTTTTCAAAGCTCGACCTGGCAACGCGCCAGCGCTTCCGCGAATTCGTTTTCGATCATTTGCGCACCCGAAACTTGCCGACGCTGCTGGTTACGCACGACCAAGCCGATGCCGCCGCCGCCCGAGGACGAGTGATTCAGCTTCAGAGCGGAGCGGCCGGAAACTAGAGTCTTTCTCGAAACAGGATTTCCGGACAGCGTAAGGAAGCGTGCAGCGCTTCTAGCAAACCAGGTTTGCGCTGCCCGCCCGGAAATGTCTTTTGCGAGACACTGCAGAGCATCCCATTCACGATCGCGGCGCGTTTTCTTACTTGGGACCATCGGGCGCCGGAAAGAGCACGCTGCTCAGATCTCAACCGTTTGATCGACCTTGCGGCAAACTTGCGTGTTACCGGACAGGTTTGGTTTCGCGGACGATCAATATTCGACTCGAGCGTTGATGTGGATGCGTTGCGGGCCCGCATCGGGATGCTCTTTCAACAGCCTGTGATCTTCCCCAAGAGCATTCTGGCCAATGTCATTTTCGGCACGCGTCACCTTGGAAAAGTGCCGCGCAAACTCTGGCTTGAGATAGCCGAGCGATCCTTGCGCGAAGCCGCGTTATGGGACGAGGTGAAAGACCGGCTCAACGAATCGGCGCTGCGGCTTTCCGTCGGCCAGCAACAACGCCTTTGCCTGGCGCGGACCCTGGCGGTCGATCCCGAAGTCATTCTCATGGATGAACCGACGAGCGCCCTGAGAAGCAGGCCGCGATCTCGAATCCAACTGGCCGACGCCCGGTGGGGGAATTTATTTCAGGCCCGTAACCAAAGGTTGCGTCCACGCTGTCTCGAGTTCTCCTTTGCTATACGGATTCGCCTTTGGTTTCGATGAAATCACTTTCGCGCGGACGTAAATCTCGTCGCCTTTGAGTTGGTAACTTGGCGAGGGTCCTTTTACTTCAGAGAAAACCTCGCCGACGCTTGAGCTGTACCGGTGCGTTACGCGCAATGGCTCGCCGCCGGCCGTGCGGATTGGCTCGTTCGTGCGGTCGAATCCGCGCCGCGTGCCAATGAATTGTGTTCTGTACGTCACGCCGCGCTCGGCCGCAATCGATAGAGATAGTTTGGATTTTTCCCGGCGCGCTTCGTGCAGGCGGACACCGGTCGAGGCATAGAACTCGCCGGCCTCCATCGCATGAATGATGTGTTCCGGGGTGAGATGCGCAGCTCGCACCATGACCCAGCCGCGGCCCGTGTTACTATTGGTCGGTGCGCGCACGTGATAGTTGTGCGAATCATCGACGGCCAGGCCGAAGACCGGTTCCATGTTCAACACGGCCAGCCGCCACGCCAGGATAATGTCCCAAACGCGTTCGGCGCTGGCATGCGTGGCATCCCCTTCGTTGTGGACCGCTGGATGACCATTATAGACTTCAAAAAAACGTTCGCCCTCGACGCGCATCAATTCTTCGGCCGTGATGGCCCATCCGAAGTTGGGATGATTCAAATGAGGAAACATCGGCTGGCCCGTTTTCTTTCGCTGAAACAGCACCGCGTTGACATTGTTCTGCATCACCTCGAGCACACTGTTTCCGCCCTGCGGCGGCACATAATCACGCAGATTCGTGGCATTGATGTGAATGGGGGCAACCTTGTACTTGTCAGTAATCTCTTCGCTTTTGATCAGTAAGAAATGCTCATGTTGCTCGAATAAAACGCGGAACTCGTCCAAAGGTTTTAACCGCACGAAATTAGTGCCGTCCCTTTCGTGTTGTTGAACCCAGGTTCGGCCGAACCGCTTGAGATACTCGTCAAACGCTTTCTGCCCGCCGCGGTTGTTCGTCACGGCAATCCATTTCTCGCCTTCCAGTAGAATGTTGTGATCGGAAAGAGCGAGAAAATGGTAGCCGTTTCGCTTGTACCACTCGACGATCATTTCCGGATAATCATCGCCGTCGCTCCAAAGAGAATGTGTATGAAGGTTTCCCTTCCACCATCTGAGTTCCGATTGCTGAGGAGCAGCTAAAAGAAGAAACGGAGAGGCAAAAAAGCAAATGGAGATGAAGAGGGAATTCGCAACAGTTCTCATGGATCGCTGGCTGAAGTTAAGTAGGACAACCCCTCTCGGCAAGCTGCGATTCTGGCGGCGATGACAGTTCGCAACCGGTCTTAATTGGATGGCAGTGGCGCGCTGCGCTGTCCGAGCGAAGGGCACACCGAGAATTGTTCCGCTCCAACGTTTGGCGAAAAAAAGGACAGCGCAGCGCGCCGTCCCTACCTGCCGGTTGCTGCCAGTTTCAATTGCTGCTGGCGTCCGCTCGCGCCGGATGCATCTGGACGTTAGCGCACGGGAAACGCATTCGCGCTTTTAGTTTGCTGGACCGGTTTGAGGTTCAAATTGTTTGCACGAAGAAGGTGAAGGGCTAGACTGAAGGCCGTGATTCGCAACATCATCTTTGATTGGTCGGGGACGCTGGTAGATGACTTGCCGGCGGTGTGGCAGGCGACCAATCATGTGTTTCGTCAGGCTGGATTGGAGGAGTGGACGCTGGATCGTTTCCGCGCCGAGTTCAGCCTTCCGTTCCGCGGCTTTTATGATCGACACACGCCACATGTGCCGATGGCGCAGCTGGAAGATTGGTTTCATGGGCATTTCAAAGAGGTGCAAGACGTCATGCAGGAGCTGCCTCATGCGCGGGTGTTTCTCGAATACTGCCGAGAACGGGGTGTTCGCATGTTTTTGCTGAGCACGGTTCACCGGGATCACTTCGCCAAACAATCTGCCGAGACGGAATTTCTTCAGTACTTGGAACGCGCTTATGTCGAAGTGCTGGATAAACGGCTCAAGATACTCGAACTACTGGCCGAAAACGCGCTCGATCCGGGAGAAACATTGTTTATCGGCGATATGCAACATGACATCGAGACAGCCAAACATGGCGGAATCTTCTCCTGCGCGGTGCTGACTGGTTACACGGGCCTCGACCAACTGCGCGCAAGCCGGCCGGATCTAATCGTCGAGCACCTCGGTGAATTGCAGCGGTTGCTTGACCGGAACGGATGGGAAATTGCGCACCCCGCATTGGATTCAGCCAACGCCAAATTGTTTCCGACCGCCACGGTCGGCGCGCTAATTTTTGACTCAGCCGGCAACGTATTAATGATCCGCACTCAGAAGTGGTCGAATCTCTGGGGAATTCCGGGAGGCAAAATCAAGTGCGGAGAGAATTCCATCGATGCCTTGCGACGCGAGATCAAGGAAGAGACCGATTTGGACATTACCGATATTCGATTTGTTCTGGTGCAGGATTGCATTCATTCGCC
This sequence comes from Verrucomicrobiota bacterium, assembly GCA_016871515.1. Taxonomy (GTDB): domain Bacteria; phylum Verrucomicrobiota; class Verrucomicrobiia; order Limisphaerales; family SIBE01; genus SIBE01. The sequence goes on along the minus strand of VHDE01000025.1, from coordinate 975 downwards.
GGAGTTCTACCGTGACGCGCATTTTGTGTTGCTGAATTATACCTGTCACTGCGCTGATGGAACAAATGTGAGATTGAATGATGAAGCACAGGAGTTCCGCTGGGTGACCGTTAATCAAGCCATGGGCATGGCGCTAAATCAGCCGACGCGTACGCTGCTTTGCGCGGTAACGGACGGACGCAGCAAGTAGTCTCTGAAAGACACAAAATAACGCCCGCTGCTTAGCGGGCGCATATGATTGATTGGGTCTGTAGCAGAATTTGCGGGGTAAAACGGAGAAAAGAGTCGCTAGACTTCGACCGCAGAGCGGCGGGAGCTAAGGCTCAAAAGCCCGCCGCTCTGCTGGTTTTAATTCGCTTCGGGGCGTTGCTGACCTTCCCAGATCGGGAGCAAAAAAAGAAAGTGGTTGGTCATTGTTAACCGATTGACAAGAATCGGGCATGAAAAACAATAACAATAAACCAGCCACTCAGTTGGAAGTTAAGACGATTCGGAACCCAATGCAACGCTTCGTAGGATTTGTTTATCAGAGCGTCGGGCTGGACGGATCGGGAAGCACAGTGCGAGTGAAGGTTAAGCTCGAGCCTCACCGGGGGATGGCAGGCAAATGCGGCAGGTGCCTCAAGCCGAGGCCTGGCTACGATCAACTGCCGGCGGCTGTTGTGGGTCGGGCGCCGACGCACCCGAGCGACGCTGCGCCGGGGTTTGGCCACGCTGGGACCGGCCGTGGTGAGCGGACAGCGTTTTGTGTGTAGCGACATGCGGCGTGGCAACCGCGTGCGGAGCCAAGCCAAACAGAGACATTGGGGGCTGTTGCGCGCCAATCTGGCCACGGGCCGGGCATGGATGCTCAAAGAGACCTTCCGGGATTTCTGGCGTTACCGTTCGCTGAGTTGGGCTCGGGCGTTTCTGTCGGTGTGGACGGAGCGAGCGTTGCGCAGCCGGATGGAGCCGATGAAGAAGGTGGCGCGCATG
>VHDE01000024.1 GCA_016871515.1 Verrucomicrobiota bacterium | reverse complement strand
CCCATGAACAAGCTCGCCACGACAGCGCGAGTGGGAATCTCCGGATAAGGACGGCGGCAACGCACTCCGCGGAGCAGCCCGTTGAGACCAAAAACCTTCTGCGCATAATGAAGGAATTGGACCAGCCGATTTACGGCTCTGGATTCAAGGGTTCGCCACGACGCAGCAGTTGGGCATTAATCTGAGACAGTTCCTCCAGCCGCTCGCAGTGGACCTGATAATGGCGCACGCCCTGTGCTGCACTCTGTTGCTGCGTCTGATCCTTGAGGAGGAATTTGAGGATATGACCGGGAGCTAGATTGGAAATCAGATAATAAAATGGACCGTGTTTCTGTCCTTGGGCGCAGGCGCAGTTGGTTTTGCCACAGGTGGTGAAGCGCTCTACATACGAAGCGCGCAGCAGGTCTGGGGGCACAGCGAGCTGTCGCAACAGGGCGGCCTTGCGTTGGCGCAGCGCCAGCGTCGAGGTGCGGCGGAGACTAAAGACCTTGGCCACTTATCAGGCTAAGATATCCATTTACCCACAATTGACAAGCAAAAACGAAAATGCCCCTTTTCACGAAAATGCGCTAACTCTCTGGGGTCACCCCGCTTGGCATCAAATCGTCACCCACCTTCCGAAACCACTGCCTGAATCGCCTGAATCGCCTAAATCGGAGAATCGGAAAAGCTGATGTGACTTCCTTCGCGCCCTTCGCGAGGCAATGAGCCGGTCACCGCAAAGACAACGCGTCAATCAAAAACTGGCGGAAGGGGCGAGATTCGAACTCGCGGTAGCCTTACGACTACGCCTGATTTCGAGTCAGGTGCCTTTAACCACTCAGCCACCCTTCCAATTAGTTTGTTACAAAGGACTTACGTCGATATTGAAACTTCCAAATTGACTTTTTGATACTGGTCGCATGATACAGCAACACCCGTCATCTGAGCCACTTCCAGAGACAGAGTCCATTTCCGAAAAGAACGCCTCTGGCGGAGATTGGCAAACAACGCAGTATTCAAATTTGATTCGGTATCGACCATCGGGCAAATACTATGCGCGCGTCCGGATAAAGGGCAAGCTCATCGTTAAATCCCTCAAGACAACGAAGATTTCTGTCGCCAAACTTCGGCTCTCCGACCTCGAAAAATCCGAGCGTCAAAAGGCGGAGAACCGTTCGGCCGATGCTTCAACTAACGACGGCAGGATGACCTTTGGCGATGCACTAGCCATTTATCGGAACCGCCTGAACGCAAACCTGGCCCTTAAACCCCGGTCGAAGGTTTACCGCGAAGAACGAATCGCCGCGCTGCTGAAAACTTGGCCAGGCCTCGATAAGACTGATGTTCGCCGGATCACCAAGGGTGAATGCTTCGATTGGGCGGCCAAGTTCGGTGAAGTCTCAAGTCCAATAGCGTTCAATAATACCCTGGGAACGCTGCGCCATATTCTGGACATTGCCTGCGAATCTGGTCACCGGTATGACAACCCGGCCCAAAAGGTGAAACGGGTTCGGGCCCGCCCCAAGAAATTACAATTGCCAACTCAGCAGCAATTCAAGCAACTCATCGAGTCAATCGAGAAGGTAGCGTTCGGTCCAAGTTATTCCTGTGCTGATCTGGTCCGATTCCTTGCTTACGGCGGATTTCGCAAAGGCGAAGCAGCACGAATCACTTGGGCGGATTGCGACTTAAAGAAAGGCGAGATTGCCGTCAATGGCGACCCGGAAACGGGAACAAAGAATTGGTGCGTTCGCCGCGTGCCGATGATCCCGGAAATGCGTGCCCTTTTGGAGCGATTGAGAGAAGACCGTTCGGACGAACCGTTAACACAACCGGTGATGCGCGTTCGGGAATGCCAGGGCGCAATTAATAATGCGGTGAAGAAAATCGAGATGGCGCGGATCACACATCACGATTTGCGACATCTGTTTGCTACCCGCTGCATCGAATCGGGTGTGGACATTCCCACAGTCGCCCGGTGGCTCGGCCACAAAGATGGCGGTGCTCTAGCGATGAAAACATATCGTCATTTGCGGGACGAACGAATCGTTCAATTTTCGAGCGCGTTTCAACCGTCCCTTCGGGATTCAAACTTTCTTGCTCGCTGTCCCGGCGTTGAAACGCCGGGCTATGTTCAGGAAGTCCCTCCGGGACCAAATTCTTTATGAGCGAGCCAATTCCTAAGACTCCCTTTCCTTTGGTGCATGCATGACCCGGCGGCAGGCCTTGCGCCATTTCGCGAATGGTTTTGGCATGCTTGGCTTGGCGGGGCTATTGGCCGGCCGAGTTTCGGCAGATGCGATCGCCAATGCTCTGCCCTCCAAATCGCCATTGATCGTCAAGCCACCGCCGTTCGCGGCCCGCGCCAAGCGGATCATTTTTCTGTTTATGGCCGGAGGACCTTCGCATGTCGATACGTTTGACCCGAAGCCGCGTTTGAACGCTGAGGATGGCAAGCCGCTGCCGTTCGAACCGCCCAAATTGATGCGGACGAAGCCCGGCAAAATCTTTGGCTCGCCATTCAACTTCCACAAGCATGGCCAGTCAGGAATCGAAGACCTCGCGTTAATGTGTGCCATTCCCAATTTGACGGTGATCGATCCGTGCGACGCGACCGAGATTCAACAGGCGACCGAAGCCATCGCCAATTTCGACGGGCCCGTATATATGCGATTGCTGCGTGGAATTGTGCCGGTCGTGTTGAATCCTGAATCGTATCAGTTCCAGCTTGGCCGGGCGGCGCTGTTGCGCGAAGGAACGGATGTGGGCATCATCAGCACGGGCTTGATGACGGAGAGAGCGCTCGATGCATCCGTTGCTCTGGCAGCGCAGAGGATTGACGCTGGAGTGCTGCACGTGCCGACGCTCAAGCCTTTGGACGTCGATGCAATCTGCGATTTCGCCAGTTCTGTAAATTTCGTTTTGACCGCCGAGAACCACGTCGTTACGTGCGGACTGGGAACGCTGGTGGCAGACGACCTCATGGCGCGCCGAATTGGCAAGACGTTGGTGAAACTTGGAATACCGGATCAATTTGTAGAGTGCGGCTCAGTTCCGCATTTGCAGGAGAAGTACGGATTGCTGGATGAGCATATTGTCGCTAAGGTGAAGGCTGAGCTTCAAATTGCCTCTACGACCGCATGAGCGTGCAACCTACGGCGTCCCTCCCCATGAACCTGCGGCGGGTAGGGCGCGTCACTCCGTGCGCGCCGCGAAAGACTTGCTTCATGGTGATGCCCGGCGCGCACGGAGTGACGCGCCCTACCTTTAGGTTCATGAGCGCAATGCGCGAAAGTCTGTTTCGGAGAAATCTCTCCCCATCGGTTCGGAAGAGGGGAACGTTGTGAAGATTACTCAATTCGATACTTTTCTAGTTAACTCCGGCCTCCGGAATTATCTGTTCATCCGGCTTACGACAGATCGCGGACTTAGCGGAATCGGTGAAGCATCTCTCGAATGGCAAGAGAAGACTGTCGAGACCGTTCTTCACGAATGGGTGAAGGACCGAATTGTCGGAGAGGATCCATTCGACATTGAGAGAATCGCCGAGAACCTCATTCGCGATCAATACCAAGGCGGCAGCACCGTGCTGACGGCGATTAGCGGAGTGGAAGTGGCCTTATGGGATTTGGTAGCCAAAGCTTGTGGTCAGCCGCTCTACAAGATTCTCGGCGGGCGCACCAAGGAATTTGACCAAAAGATGTTCGGCCACGAAGTGCGGCTGCGGACGATTCTTTTGGAGATGTTAGTCCGGCTTTTGCGCTGGGAGGAGGAGATTGGCAAGCAATACGGCAGAACGATGCTGACGACGAGCTGGATTCATGTCGAGAAGGCGCTGCGTTATTTGCGCGAGCATTATGCGGAAGAAATTTACGCGCGCGACTTGGCGCGAGTGGCCGGCGTCAGCGAATCGCGGCTAAAAGCATTGTTCCAAGTCGTGTTGGGCATGCCTTGGTCGCGTTACCTCCAGGGCTATCGCATCCATCGAGCCGCTGGCTCGTTGAGCGAACCAGGCCATAACGTCTTAGAAGTCGCGCTCTCGGTCGGCTTCGAAAGCTTAAGCCATTTCAATGCGACGTTCCGTTCCGTGATGGGTGTCTCGCCGAGTGTTTATGCCAAACGTGCGGCGGGAAAGACGAGCTGACGGTTTGTTGAAGTCAGGCGTGTTAAGACGGAAGGCTTAACGACCAGTGGCTTTTTCACTTTTCTTGCGCAACGCTCTTATGTCGTCTCGGGTCAGGTACTGCAGTTTTCCAGCTTTTCCTAGCCTCTCATGCTCCGCGATGGCTTTCTGTTCGAAACTCGAAATTTCCTCAGCGCTCACTCCGTATTCGGTCCAAGCATAATCGGCGGCTTGCACCGGGACCTTGCGAAGAGCGATGATATCCGCTCCGGAAATGTCGAGGGTCGGCGGAGCTCAGCGTTTACGCCGCAGAAAGGTCCACAAAGTCGAACTTTCCGAAGCAAGTTTCGACCCCTTCCGCAATTTCACGCTCTGTTACGGTAAGCACTGCGGTTCGCTGACCGACAGTTTCGCACGCTGACAAACAGAGTCTCAAAACAATTGCAACGATTACGGATTCGGATTGAAAGGCGGCGGTTTGGCGGAAGGTGTTGTTGTCAGCGGCACGTGCTCTTTAGGCGCCCATTTCCGGTGCCAGTAGAGGCTCCACATTTTCTCCAAGGGAACACTCGCAACATGTCCATCGTCGAAAGCGATATCCGTCCCTTTGCCATGACGGTTCATCATGAAACGGCCCATGTTATTGCCGAAGCCTCCGGAATTCGCGCCGGAATTGAGGTCGGTCGGCGGGCGGGCGGTTTCTTCGGGCCAGCCGTCGACCCAATTGCAGTCCGCTAGAATTGGCACCATGCTGGCGCTGGCAAATTGGTCGGTGTGCAGATAATTGAGTTCACCATTGGGAGATTTGGGATGATTGCGGTCGAGGTAAATCCATCCGTTCAAACCGTAACTCCCAGAATGCCCGGCGATGAAAGTATTTTTGCCGCCCCACCAAGCCAGCGTGCTATGTCCAAAGGACGCACCGTCCGTTGGCCACGGCTTTCCACCGGTCAGGATGGCGGGTTCCTTGGTGGATGGACAAAGCTTGATCTTATCGACATTGCCGTAGCTGTCACGCATCACGGCCATCCAGAAGGTGTTATTCCGCAAAAACTCAAACGGGAATGTTTTGCCGTTGTTATCCGTGGTGTAAATCGCGAAGGCGAGACCAAGTTGTTTGAGGTTGCTCAGGCAATGGGTTTTCTTGGCTTTGGCTTTGGATTTAGCCAAGGCGGGCAAGAGCATTCCAGCCAGGATCGCGATGATCGCAATCACGACCAGCAATTCGATGAGCGTAAATGCGGAAGGTTTCCGGCCCATAGGCAGTTGAGAGCGGGTTGCGTGCCGGGGCAAGGTGAACGGCGGCGTTTGCATGGCTTTAAAGTCTTCTTTAAAGTCTTGAAAATATATATTTGAGCTGCCAGCACTGCTTACGTTTTTCGCCGTAATAATTGCTCTTTTAGACACACTGCCTCGAGCGCCGGTGGCCACAGAGATTAATTCCGGGGAGGCCTCCAGCGGCATCGAGCACCACTTCATGGCGGTTAGGTGCTCGGACACAACTGACGGAGGTAATGACGAATGCCCAAATCTGAAATGACTAAAGAATGACCAATGACGAAGTGCGAATAGCCTACCGCGTTCGAGGGCTGCCTTCATTAGTCATTTCGGTTTCGTCATTCGTCACTAGTCATGGGTCATTCCATTCGATCAAGGACTTGCGTTTTTGGACGCAGCCACCATGAGCACCACTTTCCCACCCGCGAATCGTCTTGTTGTCCGGCTCGGCTTCAAGCTAGATTTGCGCGCATGATTACTGATGAGATCAAGGAGCTAATGGATGCGGAGCCCTTCAAACCGATAAGGATCGTCCTGGATGAGCGGTCTGCGTTTACAGTCACACATACGGACTATCTGATGATCAGCCCAGACCGCCTCACTGTAATCCTTTACGACGAATCGGGACGCTTCAAAATTCTCAACACCGAACAAATCAAGATCGTCGAATTGGCAGGTCCAACGCCTCCCAAGCCGCAATGAAGCGTTGGCGTGCGTCGCAATCCTTCGTTCAAGGCGCCTTCAGCATATTCTTGGCGCGTGAATTGCCTGGGACCTGATTTAGCGTATAAACGCCTGTCGGATAAACGAGACTTTCCCCCGCCGATGCTTTCACACCGTGAGCCGTAATCGAGTAAATGCGTCCGGCAACCAATGAACCCGTGATGAGATCAACCTCGCGGTCGCCGGTACCAATCGCAACTTGCGCGACCTTCACGGGAGTGCGGTCAATTTCGGGAGAGCCATAAGCGCCCGTGTACTCGTACCGGTAATGTTCGATGGAATAGGAAGCGGGGTCGCGCGCTGAGATCGCGGACACGGGTTTCGTGAAGCGCAATTGAAAGCCCCGCGGTAGAACGCGGATTGATTGGATTTCGAAAGGGATTTCTCCTGTGAAATCGATTCGGAAGAGCGCCCCGCGATCCGGTTGGGCCATCCAGCCGGGCTGCGTTAGCGAGCCGACATAAAGCCTGCCTCCCGGATCGAACGTCAAGACAAGCGGACCAAGCAACCCTTGTCCCCAAAACGGAAAACAGGCGCCTTGATAAACGCCGTTAACTTTTTCCAGGTTCGCGCGAATGATCGCTCCGCCATGCATCAGCTCCGCCATAAAAATCTGGCCGCCGAACGGTCCGAACTTATCGCCCGTTGCATTGTAGGTAATGCCATTGATCGATTTCGCCCAAGCATAAGGAACCCAAACCGCGGTTTCGCCCGGCGGATGCTTGGCAATTTCAGGGCGAGTCGAGTTCGGATAACCGTAATATCGGTTAGCCACGAGATGGCCCAGCTTGTTCGCCGCGATCCACTCGCCTTGGTTATCACTGAAAAATACTTCGTCTTCCGGTCCGCTCGTCCAACCAAAGGCATTACGCAAGCCATAAGCGATCTCGGTGAAATCCGCTCCCGCGCCGTTCAGCGCCAATCGCATGACGCCCCCCATTCCCGGTTCCTTGCGGTTGTCGGCATGGGGAGCAAAACTCACGACGAAACTGCCGTCATTCTTTCGGACAAGGCCGTAAGCCCAGTCGTAGCTATTACCGGCGCGATGTGGCAACGCAGCCCAGCGATCGAAGCGATCCGCGTAACCATCGTCGTCCGAGTCCGTGATCCGCGTCAAATTGCGCCGATGCAAGACGTAGAGCGCATCGCCGTCGTGCAACATCGAGTAAGCTTCTTGAAACAGACCGCGCGCATGATCCCGAAACGACGCATTGGGCGCGTTGCCAGTTGGGTCGTCGAGTGTGAACAACTCTCCAAGCTTCAATGATGCAATGAACAGTCGCCCCGTCCGCGGATTCACTGCAAGAGCGGATGGCATGATGCGATCTTCGCCGCCAGCTGTTTTTGGCATCGGATAACGTATCGCCCGGTAGCCTGGCCGTTGCATCAGTTTTGTTCCGTCACTCGCAAGCTCTTTGACGGCCGAAAATTCAAACGCTGGTGAGCGAGGAATCTGTGCTTTCGGCATCGGGGGAAACGCAAGTGAAAAGCCGCCGGACCATGAACCGCTCTCATCTGGAGTTGCGCGGAGAGCTAACGTCTTTCCATCAATTGCCAAAGCCGTGCGTCCTTGGGCGTTCACAAAACCGATTCGAGTCGCGAGATCGGACGCTTCGCCGGATTCTCGCGAACCGAGTCCCGATTTGATCTCAATCGAGTAAGCTGAGGGAAGCCCGTTGACGCGCCAATCGCGCCTAAGCCGGACGACGGCGCCTTGGTTTTCCTGACGCAGCGTTTCAACGATTTCCACTGCGAACGCCTCGCATGAAATACGAAAGCGAAGGCGCGCCCCATCGGACAAGCGGTCATAACCGCGAAATTCCATCGTCACATTTGCCGGTGCACTTTCGGAAGTTAGGACTTGAAGAGCCGGCATAACGCCAACTTCATCGAGCTGGTGTGAACCAGAGAGTGAAAATCGGCGCCAGCCATTCGGGTCTCTCAGGATTTGAGCGTCGCTGTGCAAACTGTGTAACGTCGCGGTCGAAAGGTCATAAACAGCCAGGAGCCCATCGGAGTATTGGAGGCAGAGACTTTCGAGTGTGTTTCCGTTGGGCAACCGAAGAGGAATCTGGGCAATGACCGGCGGCTCGTCGCTTCCGGGCACGACGATGGGAATGAGCGAGCGTGGTTGCGGGCTGGGCGCGTTTGTGCCCTGAGAAAGGTACGACCAAATCGCGTCCTTCTGCTTGCTTGCGTCGCCATCCAACACTGAGGCAAGTGGGGCAGGACGCCCCTTCGGAAAGAATGCAGGCATCGGTGTTCCGGGATGAACGCGTCCTGGGTCTTCCAGCCATCGATCAAACCAGGTCCGTTGAATCCGCAGCGTCACCGTTGTCAATTCAGGTCCAACCGCAGCAGGATCAATGGTGGTGAGCTCGCGGCTCTTCCAGATATGACAAGAAACGCAGGAATAACCTTCGAACCCAACGAGACTCGCGCCAAACGTGGACAACGTCGGGTTTTCCGTCGGCGTCGATCCGGTTGCAGGCAAGTCCATTGGCGGATATCCATCTCGTTCGGCGAGCGCCGCGACAATTTGCTCTGCATTTTCAGCATACAGAGGCATTCGGTACGAATACCAAGAGGGCCAAGTCGCGGTGCTTCCACTCTTCAGCACGTCAAGCAAATGAGAACGGGTGTACTTCGCGAGCGTGCCAGTCAGACGCGGCGTTCGCTGATAGGGCAAGCGCATCAGATGCGGCGTCCAGAGCGATTGGCCAATATGTTCCATTAAGGGTGATTGGTCGCCATCAAGTTGGTGGCAGACGAAGCAGGCTGAATCTCTTAGCAACTGCTGGCGCGCCTCAAAAGGGGAGAAGTGTCGCTCGGCAGCCGCTAGCGAAGCAAAGGCATTGATTTCTTCGCGCGCTCTATCGGACATCGAGAACGAAGGCAGGTGTTTCTCTCCCAGGCAACCAGCCCGTTTGTTGTTTTCGATTTCTGAGACCCGTAGCGGAACTGACATTGATTGAGTTTCACCAATTCCCGCATGACAGGCTGCACATCGTTTTTCCCTCACCAATGCTGCGCCCAGAGCCAATCGATCGGCTTTTTCTCCAAGACGCGCAGCCATTGTATTGACCTCTTCTTCAGTCGGCGGGACGTCGGCTGTTTTCAACACAGCCAGAGGTTTCGACCAAAGCAACAGGTATGCGGCGATGTCGCGCGCTTGCGCGTCGGACACGGGCAATCGCGGCATTTTCCCGTTTGGATAGCGGCTCCGGGGGTTGCTAATGAATGCGGCCAGTTGGTTTGTCGTGAACCGGTCTGCCAACGCCTGGAACGCCGTGCGTTCGTCATGCATGGCCTCCTGTCCGGCGACTGAGATAGTGCCAGCAGCTTCGGTGTCTCGATCAGGCAGAATATGACAAGTTGCGCAACCTAAACCAACGAATGCCTGGCGCCCGTTTCGATGATCGCCACGCATTGGCGGTCTGTCGGGACGTTGGATTGCTGCATCGCCCAGCAGATAATCGCTAATCAAAGAAATTTCCACCGAACCTTGGCGGTCCGGCGAGAACAGGCGCGGCATGATCGCATTACTCCTGATTTGCGCCGGGTCCCGCAGCCAACTGATCAACCAATCGCGCTGAACTCGAGCCCGCAAATCTGAAAGAGCTGGACCATGCGGAGCCGCCCGAATTCCGGGGAATGCGTCGTGGTGACAGTGGGCACAGCCGTAGATACGCGCTTGTTGGCGTCCTCTCTCGATCGTGTGCCATTTATGAAAGTCCTCGCCGAGTTGATTAGGGGCATGTCGCAAATGACTCGCCACAAGAGGTTCCAAGGAGAAGGTGGTTCCCTCCCACCAGAGCTGAACCCGTGCAGGTACATTCGGTAATGACTTGTACTCGATCTCCAACGAATAGTTTCCGGCGCCGCGTCGCAGAATTTCCGCCGAGTCAATTCTTCGCATCGGATCGGTCTCGTGAAGATCGAAGATCTTGACACCATCGACGGTAAATTTGAGCTGACCACCAAGAAAGAGCGAGAACCGCGGGGCTTCTTCGTCTTTGAGAAGGATAACGCCCTTCCACCGAACACGAAATGGTCCGGGCGGAAGCGATGGATGCGGGCTCGAATCGCCCCAAAAGAATGCCGGCTTCGGGTCGAGGCGAACTAACGGAGGCGCAGTTGAACCGGGAACGAGGGTTCGATATTCGGCGAGAAGACCAGGCGATACCGAATCAGTCTTGACGGTGGCTTGACCGAAAGTGCTGATGAGAAGCGCGCACGCAAACGAAAGGCGCCGCGAACTTCGCAGGTCAGCGCGTCTCGCCTGCCCTGCTTTTGGCGCACACAAATGCTGGACAGGCGGGACGCCTATACTACCACGCCAGTTTACGGGCAAGGTCTCTGCATATTGACAGCGAAGCTTCTCCGGCGACATCTGGTTTCTGTCAGCGACGGCGAATTAAAAAGGCGCAGTATAAGCGAACGCCTCCCTGCACCTTCACGCGGTTCGGTGCTGGGAAGATTAACGTTTGACTAGGCGGTAAAACCTCTTGCCAGTTTGTCCGGCAATGGTCACGTAGTTTTCAGCGCCTTGAACTAAAACGGCTTCGTTTGCCGCTTTCCACGCGGCCGGCGAAAGAGTGTCGGTCGATTCCAGCACAAAGCCTGTTGCCGTTTGCGGCGAAGCAATTCGCTATCCTGTTGCGCTCGTAGTGACCGCCAAGCGCACATCGCCAGCCGCGGTGTCTGGAGCCACTGTCAGCGTGGCGCTCACTGGCGCGCTGGCGACCCCGGGCAGCAAAGGTCTCACCGTGTATTGTGCGCCATTGTCAGCGGCGGTCAAGACCGGCGTTGTGTAACTCGCGCCGAAAGCGCCTGGGATATCGACGCCGTTCTTTTGCCATTGATAGGTCAACTTGTCGGCCGTAGCTCCCGTTACTGCGACGGTCACTGGGCCGAACGTGACGGGCCGGTTCTCGATCACCGTGGCGTCGGATGGTCCTTTGGTGATTTCCAATGTGGTGTTCCAATACGGCGGAATCACTTCGACTTCGCTGAGCGATTGATAGCCGTCCCCGGTCGTGCGCGGGGTTTGACCTTCGATCCGGACGAACTTGCCTTGGAGCGCCGGGTCAAAGTTGTAGGCCGCGTTCCGTGGAGGTTCGCCCGGGGTATGTCCGCCGCGCCAATTCGGTCCGATTGGCATCGAGGACAATCAAGCTGAAATCATCGTTGCGGTTTTGGCAGCAATCCGTGCGGAACCAAACCGAAACACGGCCAATCGATTTCGCTGACCCGAGATCAACTTCCCACCACGGTGGATCATCCGCATTGCCGGTGTGGGTCGTTGTATTCGCGCCCCAAGCGCCATCCGTCTTGCCGTCGATGGCCAGCACAGCGGTGTGAGTTGTATTCCCGGCGAGGTTGCTGGATTGAGTGGCGGTTCCGGTCAGAGCATGATTGACTTCGAACAGGCCGATATTCCCACTCAGATTTGTGCTGGTGCTGGTATTGCCCGCCAAATCCTTGACACCACTGATCGTCAGCGAATAGGGCGTGTTCTCGACAATCCCATTCACGCTTAATACCGCGGTGTTGTAGAGAGTGTTGTTGCTTGTATTGAGTGTCGGGCCAATCAGGCTCACGTCTGCGACTGTAGCGCCCGCACCAAATACGTAATTAGCCTTATTGGTCGCGGTCGCCGGATCCATCTGTTCGTTGTAATTCACGGAGTACTTAAGAGTGAGACCACCTCCAACACTCGTGCTCGCTACTCGCGGCGGATTCGTGTCGCGATCGATGGTAAGTTTGGCGGCACTAGAGAGGACACTCACTCCAGGCAAGGTGACCTTAACCGCGTAATCGGCTCCGGTGTCGGCGAGCTTCTGGCTCGGAGTTGTGTAGCTGGCGCCCGTCGCTCTTTGAATGTCTTGGCCGTTTTTCTGCCATTGATAGCGGAACTTCGCAGCCGCCACGTCCGTTGCGCTCACCGTAACGGGGCCAAACGTGGCCAACTGATTTTCGGGAATGGTCACTGCCGCCGGTTGCTTGGTAACATTGATTGTGACGCCGTCGTAAGGAGCAATCACTTCTACTTCCGCCAAGCTTAGAACGCCGTCACTCGTGGTTTTCGGAGTTTGCCCTTCGACACGAACATAACGCCCGCGGATCGCCGGCGCGAAATCGTAGGTAATATTGCTCGGCGGCCGGCCCGCATGCTGTCTTTTCGCGACTTCAGCGCGATTTTCATCGAGAACAATGACGGTGAGGCCATCATTTCTGTTCTGGCAGCATTCGACCCGCAACCAGACCGAGACGCGTCCGATCGTTTTCGCTCCGCCAAGGTCAACCTCCCACCAAGGCGGATCGTCGGGTTGATTCACTTCAGTGTGACTGATCGATCCAGACGCCCAGAGGATGCTCGCGTTGCCGTCGATGGCGCGTGCGGCCACTGCACCCATGTGATCGCTTGATTGAGAAGCAGTGCCGGCGCGAGCATGGTTCACTTCAGGAAACGGTGCGCCGCGAAGCGCTGCCGATGTGAGAAAAATAACGAGTGCGGTAGCGCCAAATCTAAGGAAGTGGAATGTTTTCATAATTCTTTAACTGGTGGAACGAGAGGTTGGGAGGGATGGAATCATTGTGACAATCTCGGCTTTGGACTGGGCGGTTGTGCAGACGACAACGTTACATCAGCTTAATACCTGGTTTCGACCGCGTAGGCTAAAGCGCGCTCTTCCAAAAACTCTTCCTGTTTTAGCTTCAAAAGCTGCCATTTTAGGCATATCTGCGAATGGTTTGACGCGGCCTCTCTTGCTCGGCATGGTGCGGCGAATTTACCAACCTCGATCTTGCTTATGCGAACTTTGCTCCTGGCCAGCGCCGCCATTTCCCTTGCTCTCTCACCGCCGACGTTGCGCTCTCAAGACGCGCAACGCCTTCCGCCCCCCGCTAAACCTGAGTCCGCCGCTTCATCAAACGAAACACCCATCGGCCCGAAGTGGTGGCCCTCCGAATGGGGACCTAATGACCAGCGTGGCGCCGCGAATCGTCTCACGCCCGCGAAGGTGATCGAAGCTAAGGAACTGATTCGCGCCGGTAAAACTTATCAACTCGGACGCCTCTACGAATTTGGCATGCCTTTGCCAGGCAAGCGGCACTTCAGCCTGACGATACCTGGAATGCCGACCGTTGTGGCCGAGTGCAAGAATCGCGTCGTCTACAATGACGAAGTGCTCAGCGCGGAAACTGGACGGGTTGGAACGTAGTTCGATGGTTTGGGGCATTTGGGGGTGCGCGTCGGACAGGAAGATATCTTTTACAACGGCAATAAGCTCTCCGAGTTCGGTGACACGTACAGCCTGAAAAAACCAGGCGTGGAAAATGTCGGCGTGTTCTTTACCCGTGGCATTCTCCTCGATGTTGCGGCGATAAAAGGCAAAGAGCGGCTTCCAACAGGGTATGCGATTACGGCTGACGATCTCAAAGGGGCTTTGCGTTTGGCTTCGGCGACGATCCGTCCCGGAGACGCTGTGTTGATTCATACAGGGCATGGCCACTTGTGGATGAAGGATAACCAGGAATCTGGCGCGGGCGAACCGGGGATCGGACTCGAGGCCGCGCGATGGCTTACCGATCAAAAAATCTCCCTCGTCGGCTGCGACAACTGGGCCCTTGAAGTCGTGCCATCGAAAAATCCAGAACGCCCTTTTGAAGTTCATCAATGGCTGTTGGTCCGTCACGGCACTTACATTTTGGAGGCAATGGATCTGTCCGAACTCGCGGCCGACAAGGCCTACGAATTTGCGTTCGTTTTCTCTCCATTGAGATTGAAGGGAGCGACCGGCTCTCCGGGAAACCCGCTGGCAATTCGATGAATTACTGGTTGGGAATTAACAGAAGGAAACGAAGATAACCAAGAAGGAACAAGGGCTCTTCGCTGTTTTCAATGGAGCCACTAACGACCAAGGTCATCCGAATTGCCTCCAACTGGTAAGGACGGATTCCACTCTAACGCCTTTCGGTAATTCAAAAAAAATCTTTCCCTCCGGGACAACGGTCTGCCACAAGGCCTTGAATTACCGAAAGGCATTAGATTCCACTCCGTCCCACTTACTCTGGTTTGATGCTCCTTCCCTCCACCGGCACGGCGCCATCACCACTCTCCGCGCAGGAACGCGAGCAAGTCGGCCATTTCCTGCTGCGTTATGTTCTTTTCAAATTCCTGCGGCATGAGTGAAAGAGAACTGGCCGCGAGCGACGCGATGTCAGTGCGCGCAATCGACGTATCCTGGCCGAGCGCCTGGCGAATCGTGATTCCGTTGGGCGAGTCATTGATAAGGATGCCCGAAATCGCCCGTCCATCTTTTGTCTCACAGGTGTAGCTGGTGAAGTTGGGCGCAACTTCCGCGTCCGGAATGACGATGTGCAAAAGAATCGTTTCCTTGGGTTGATTGCGGATTCCAAAGAGATCGGGACCCACCGCGAATCCCTCTTGCTCGAACCGATGACAATTCGCGCAGAGACGACGAAAAACTTCGCGGCCGTTCGCGGGAACTGGTTTCAAGGTTAAGCACGCTTTTGCTTCTTCAAATGCCTTCTGCCGGTCTCCCGCCGCGATTGAAGAAAAAAGCTTCGTTGCGCGTTGCCGGACGTTTTCATCTTTCGCTTTTTTCAGTTGTTCCCGTTGGGAAGAAGTCAACGCGCTGCTGGGCAAACCGCCCGATTCAAGGGCCGCAAGCAAACTTGGCCAGCACATGGGGCGCGCCAGCAACGCGGACAGAACGGCTTCACGAAGGGAAGGCCGGTATCCTCGCCAGCGCGACGGCGCCAGCAGATCACTAGTGACCTCGGGATTGTGCGGTTGAACCAGAGCGCGCACCACGTCGATTTCGAACTGAGGCGACCGAGGGGTGGCCAACAGCGGCAGCAGAGTATCCGTCGCGTCTTTCTTGTTCGCATGCGCCAGAAGCGCGATGGCCCGAAGGCGAGTGGCCGACGGACGAGATTCGTCCTGCGCGAACGCACGGGCTTGACGAAGCAGATGGGCCAGCGGCTCACCGGTGCCTGCGTTCGAGCGCAACGCGTCGAGCCGCTCGAGCGGCGACAACGCCTCGCCCGAACCGCGCTGGCTCATTCGATCGAGGTAGCCAGCCAGGAAAGCCGATTTGCGGTCGAAACCCACCGCAGCTTGGGCCGGCCAATCAACGAACGCGAGCTTCGGCGGTCCGGCCGCGGCCAATACACCTCCCAACTCGCGCAACAGAACTGAGATGCCATCCGCATTTTCAACAGGCACTCGAAACAAAGCTTCCAACAACGCTACGCCGTGGCCGTTCGCGGAGCTGAGAATCGCCGCTCGCGTCCATCGATCATTCGAATCACGCGCCGCGATACGCGCGAGCACGTCTGCGACAACCGAAGGCCGTGACGGGAGATCCTGGTCACTCTCCACCGGGAACCCGGCGCTGCCTAGGGCGAGCGCGCAATGAAAACGAACTCGCGGGTCCGGGTCGTCAGCGAGTTTCAACACCAGCGCCAAAAGGTTCGTGGATGCAGTGAGCTTCGGTTCGGCCAATGGCGCCGCATTTTCGCGGACCGAGGTTTCGCTGCTTCGCAACGCGTCAGCAAGAATCGCTTCATTGAGGCCGCCGAGGATTTCGAGAAGACGCAACTTGGCGATGGTTGCTGCGGCAATTGTCGAGTTTCTCAGCGACGTTCGGAGCAACGGTGCGATTGCTTTGTCGGACCGTTCCAAAAGCAGTCGAAACGCCGTGTCTCGATGCCAGCCATTCGACTCATCAAGCGCCGCGATCAATTCACTGGTAAGGACGCGTTCCACCGCGTCCCTGAACTTCTTCTGGCGCTCCGCACTCAGACCAGGGACGCGGTGGAACGCGTCGTTTCCGGTTATCCGCCAGATGCGCCCCATTTCTTTGCCGCTCTCGAAATCGGTGCGCTTGCGAACTTCGTCCGGCAAATACTCCGGATGTTCGATGGTCTTCCGGTACATGTCGCAGATATAAAGCGCGCCATCCGGGCCATCAGCTAGAAACACGGGCCGAAACCAATTGTCTGGCGTCGCCAGAAATTCCACGCCGTCACGGACACGCCGCGCGGCAAACGTAGCGCCACGCGGTTCGAGCCGATCGTAATGAATGAGATTTCCGGTCGGATCGCATGAGAAGAGACGGCCAATATATTCTTTCGGCAGACCGTCGCCGCGGAAGACATGGACCGCGCACGCTGCCGTGAAGAATCCCACGTGCGAATCTGCGGTGGTGACATTTGCACTGAGCGGAAAAATGCGCGAAGCGCCCGTGCCACGCAGGAATGGGTTGTCCACCAATTCCGGACAATCTTGCATTACGCCCGGCGAAACCAGGTGCGGATTGCGCGCAACATACCGCGATGGAAGAACGACATGCTGCACCTGGACGCGATTATAGCACGCGAAACGCCGCCCAAGATCGTCAAAGGCCAAACCGAATTGCGACTTGCCGTCCGTAAGTTCGAATTCGCCGGTATCAGGCCGGAACCGAATGTCGGCGCGCTCCATGTCGACAGCGGCGCGTTCGGGATGGTCCGGCGCTGTGATCTTGCCCCCACTCAAGCCGCCAGCCAAATAAATCCAGCCGTCCGGACCGAGCGTCGGATCGTTCACGCGCAATTGCGTGCTCTTATTTGTGGCGAACCCCGTCAAGAGCACCTTCCTGATGTCTGCTTTTCCATCGCCATCTTCATCCTTCAACCAAAGAACATCCGGTGCGCACGTGACGATTAGGCCGCCGCGCCAAGGCAAAACGCCATTTGGAAACGTAAGATCCGTCGCGAACTCCGTCCGCTTATCCATGCGACCATCTCGATCCATGTCCTCCAACAACGCGATCGATCCGATGGGTTTGCCATCCGGTCCACCTAGCGGATAACCGCGGTTCTCGGCGACAAACATTCGACTGTGTTCATCCCAGGCCAGCGCGCAAGGACTCGCCGTGACCGGTTCCGCCGCGACGAGTTCAACCTTAAGGTTGGGTTCGGCTTTGAATGAGGCGAGGGCCTCCGCCGGAGTGAGGTTTCCCACCGGTATGGTGTCCGCCGTGAAAGCAGTCCAGGGGCCGATCATCAATAACGCGGCGAGGTAACATCTTATTGCACTCATGTGAGAATTGTTTGTTAGTCGATGCTCAGTGCCTTGGCAACGGGGGAATATTGGATTGGTTGGGCATCACCCATCACGCTGCGGGCTGGCGCAGTTCTCACCTTGGCGCTGGGAAGTTGGTTTGCGCTGGTCATTGCTTCCCTGCACTCATACATTCCGCTCATGAACTCCGACGCACCGCTTGCGCCTGTTTCGTGGCGGCGTATGATCCATGGAGTGGAGAAGGTTCGTCAAAGATTGCTTCGCGTGGCGCGGGCACTGGAGGCTGCCAGCGTTCCGTATGCTGTTGCGGGAGGCAATGCAGTCGCCGCGTGGGTGTCTCGCGTGGATGAAACAGCCGTGCGGAACACACGAGACGTCGATATCCTCTTGCGAAGAACCGACTTGTTAGCCGCCAGGCAAACGCTCGAAGCAGCGGGATTTGTGTACCGGCATGTCTCTAGCCTTGGCCAGCCCAGTGGCTTGGATTTGTTCCTCGACGGACCGAGCGCAAGCGCCAGAGACGCTGTTCACATTGTTTTCGCGGAGGAGAAGGTTCGTCCTGACAGCCCAGTGTCATCACCCGATGTCGCGGAGTCGGAGAATGGAGACCAGTTTCGATTGGTCACTCTCAATGCCCTGGTAAGAATGAAACTCGCGGGTTTCCGAGACAAAGATCGAACTCATCTCCGCGACCTTATCGAAGTTGGACTGATTGATGCCAGCTGGCTGAACCGATTGCCTGAGGAACTGCGGCGGCGTTTGGAGAATTTACTGAACACGCCGGAAGGTTAGACCTTTCGCGCCCCGCTGTCAGATGATTTCTCGAATAGGCTCGCCGTGGTCGAGGATCGGAATGGGCCGCCCGGTGTTG
Organism: Verrucomicrobiota bacterium; assembly: GCA_016871515.1. Lineage (GTDB taxonomy): Bacteria > Verrucomicrobiota > Verrucomicrobiia > Limisphaerales > SIBE01 > SIBE01. The sequence goes on along the minus strand of VHDE01000024.1, from coordinate 39,597 downwards.
TCGTTGAACGTTTGACGCCAATCGATGCCAAGCAGGTGATAGACGGTGGCCAATACGTCGCTCGGTTTGAGCGGACGCTCGACGGGATACTCCCCCTTGGGATTCGTGGCGCCCACAATCTGACCGCCGCGCACGCCGCCGCCGGCCATCATTACGGAGAACGCATCACCCCAATGATCGCGCCCGGGAACGGTGCTGCCGCCGGGCAATCCCTTGTTCAACCGGGGCGTTCGGCCAAACTCGCCCATGACGACGACAAGCACATCCTGAAGCAGCCGCCGATCATCGAGGTCCTGCAACAACGCGGCCACAGCTTTATCTAATACCGGAAGTTTGTAGCCATGGCCGTCTTCGATGTTGGCATGATCATCCCAATGTGGCATGTCAACTGTCACAAACGTAACTCCGGCTTCGACCAGCCGCCGCGCCATTAAAGTGTAGTGGCCCCAGGCGGTCCGTCCATATCGGTCGCGCGTCCTGGCATCCTCCTTCTCGATAGCAAGCGCGTCGCGCGCATCCTTGCCGAGAATGAGATCGACTGCTTGTTGTTGATAGCGATCCATGGCAGCGAGCGTTCCGCTCTTGTCGATGTCGCGCCGGAAATGATCGAGCTGACCAAGTAAATCGACGCGTGAACGAACGCGGGTCGTATCACCGCTTAATTCCGCCAAGCAGGTTGGTGGTTGAATTTCTGGATGGGTCGCACTGAGGTATTTCTGCCGCGTGTTTACATCGAACGGATTGTAAGCCGGACCGAGATATGCCGCGCCTTGGTAGCCTGGAAACAGATAAACGCTCTCTGCTGCTGGCAACCCGACGTACGCGGGCAAGCCTGATTTGTTGGCGCCGCGGACGCGTGAAACAAACGAACCCACCGACGGATATTTCGGCGAGAGACTCGCGGCGTTCGAGCCGAAGCGTCCCGTAAGCATCCAATGCGCCGCCGCAAAGTGATCTCCGTTGTTATGAGAAACGGATCGAAGCAAAGCCATTTTGTCGCCATGTTTCGCGTGCAGGGGAAGGGCTGCGGAAACTCGCATTCCAGGCACATTCGTTTCGACAGCGCCCCACGGTCCGCGAAATTCCAGCGGTGCTTCGGGCTTCGGGTCGTACGTTTCCAAATGACTGGGACCTCCATCGAGCCAAATGAGAATGACCGATTTGTTATTTCGGGTTGCGCCGCCCGTGGCTTGCAGACGAAACAAATCAGCCATCGTCAGGCCGAGCAATCCGGAGAATCCAACCTTCAGCGCCGAACGGCGTGTCATCTCCTGGCACTTCACTGCGAGCGGGCCGCGTTGAATCTGAAGCATGCGAACAATAAACCCTACCGCAAGGCCTCATTCAAGAGCAAAGGAGAACGGCCGTTGAATCGCAGTGCATCGCAGTGCATCCACACGTTGCCGGTGACGCGAGGAGCTGGCGGCTTTGGCCAAGCGTCCGGCGTTATTTCAGTGAGCCTAAAAACTCCGTTAGATCCGCGACTTGACGGGCGGTCATGTCACGCAACAGCAATTCGGGCATTAGCGAGACTTTGGACACGGCCAGGCGCTCGACTTGATTTGCCGGAACTTCAATGGTGCGATTGGTTGTGTCTCGCAAAACGACTTTTTCTTCGGTTTTGCTGACAAGGAATCCCGAATGGGACTCGCCATCTTTGCGGTCGAGCGTGTAGCCCGCGTACTTAGGATCGATGTCCTTCGAGGGCGTGAGTATCGCCTCCAACAATTGGGGGCGGTTAAACTTCTTTCCAATCTGGCTGAGGTCTGGACCGAGCGCAGTTCCTTGACCGTTAATTTGATGGCAGTTTCGACACTGGGTGCCGACTAAACCGAAGAAGATTTGCCGGCCACGCTCGACGTCGCCGGGCAGTGCCAGGATTTCGTGCGGTTGAATGACGCTTCCGAGCCGGCGGATGCGCTGCTCCTCCGGAACAAACCGCTCGAACAAATCGCGCACATGGGCCAGTTCATTCGTGGCCGCGCGTTCGATGATCTTCTTACGGGCCGCGCCACGCAGCGAACCGTCCTCAAGTGCCCGCAAAGCGCGCAGCGCACCGCTCGTCGAAGCCAGCAGTTGGTCAATGGCATGGGCTTCGTTGGTGCCGCCGGTTTGAGTGCGCAACGTCCGTAAGGCTTCCTCTGCTTCGGCAACGGAGGGCAATTGTTCGATCCAGTCATGAATCAGTTGAACGCCGACTTCATCCACGAGGGTCGAACCGAGCCGCGGCATGCGTCCACTGCCGAGTTTGGACATGCGATAGAATAGAACTGACCGATACGCATCTCCGGGACTTACCAGACTGGCATGAGAGATATAGAAATCGCCATGATTGGCACGCGTGTTCACGATCCCCATTTCGCCCACTCCAATGCCATAAAGCAGTTTAAAGTCGGCATTGCCGCCGCCCCATTTGCGGTGGCAATGAGCGCAGTTCGCGTGCAGGTAGGAACGGGCGCGCTCGCTTAATGATTGCGTGCGGTCGGCGTAGTTGACGAGCCGCGGCAATTCCTCAGGGCGCGCGGGCAAAGGTTTTTCGAAAGCGCCAATGTGTTCCAACGTGCGCAACTGGTTATCGGTGACTCCGCTGTACTTGTGATCTCGATTCATTTGGAGCGTATTAACTCCGAGCGCATACTTGGCGGCCATGTTGTGACAAACGATGCATTCGGTCCGGCCGGGAACGTGCCATGTTTGCTGCCGTTGTCCGCCTGGGGCGTCGGCATCGCGAATCGCAAACGTGCGGTCTACCCCTTGGGGATTCTCCAGGAGCGTGGCTTCCGTTTGCTCATCATTCCATACGTAAGAATATCCGTGCCAGATTTGATCACCGACATTTTCGCTTCCGCCCACGCGCTCGTGATGCAAGATGCGTGTTTCGACGCGGCGGCGGCTCGCGGGGTTCCCTTTCTCCATTTCCAGGGAGATTGTTTCCGCGAGCACTGTTCCATCCGGAAACTTCCATCCATGCGGAGCGCCTGGCGACGGCTGTGGATAGGTAATGCCGTCGAACTCGATTTTGGATTCTCCGGGCAACGCCAGGAAGCGTTCCTTCTGAGCGCCGTCGGACCACATCGGAGCGATCACCGAAAATGGAATTACGCCTGGGGCGGGGGTGTGATTTTGGACAGAGGCGAAGAGGCCACTTTCGCTCAACTTGCGCGGGAATTCGGACGGTCGGGCCGCTGCTTCATTGGCCACTAGCCGATGAATTCCGCCCCCCATATGATCGATGAGATAAAGTTCGCCCGCCTTGTCTTCGCCAAAACCCACTAAGCGCAACGGCGAATCAAAGAGTTCACGGTGGTCGGCGACCTTGTTTTCCGAGTACCGCAACGCCCAAATCTTTCCCGTATCGTAATCGCCATAAATGAAGGAGCCGATCAATTCCTTGAGGCGCGACCCGCGATAAACGTAGCCGCCCGTGATCGAGCGAAAGGCCGTGTGATCATGCTCGACAATCGGCAGAAGAATCGGGCTTGGGCCCTTGGGTCGCTCCGGACGAAATGGATGGCTGCCTTCGGTGACGCTCCAGCCGTAATTGCCGCCGCGCTCGATTTTGTAAACTTGTTCCCAGAGATCTTGCCCGACGTTGCCGGTCCATAAGTCACCAGAGCCGCGGTCGAAGGTGATTTTCCATGGCTGCCGCAGACCGTACGCCCAAATCTCCGGCCGCGCCCCTTTGACATTCACGAACGGATTGTCCTTGGGGATTCCGTAGGCCAAGCCTTCATCCGCGTGATCGACATCAATGCGTAGAATGGCTCCCAAGAGGTCGTCAAGTTTCTGGCCAGTCTCCAATTCGTCGGCGATGCCGCTGCCGTCGCCCGTGGCCAGGTAAAGATAGTTGTCCGGACCGAACACGATGCATCCGCCGTTATGTCCGCCGTGCGGCCAGATCAAAATGATCTTCTCGCTGCTCAAATCTGCCGAGCCATCCTGCTTCATCTGAAATCGAGAGAGCCGGCTGCCATTCTCGCCTTCTTTCAGTCTCTTGGCATCCTCGACGTAGGTGACATAAAAGAAACCGTTCTCTTGGAACTTCGGGTGAAAGGCCAGCCCGTACACTTCGCCGCGGCCAATATCGATGAGCAGATATGTTTTCTCAGCAGCGGCATCGTTAGCGAACGAATAGATTTTCCCGAAGCGTTCCGCGACGAACAAGCGATCCGATCCGGGCGCTGTCGCCATGATGAGCGGCTCGGTGAACTTCAATTTCGCGAAAGCCAACTCGGTGCGATATGGAGCCGGAGGTTCGGGGGTGCCTTTAACTCGCGAGGAGGTCCACGGCACACGTTGGTTCAAGCCATAAGGCCTTTGGTTTGGAATTTCCGCAGCCCGAACAATCCCTGCGAGCAGGAGCATTTGCATGGCAGCCAGCCCGATTAGCGAGAAGGCTGTTTGGCGGACCATTCGCAGGAGGCAAAGAGGAGATGCCAGCCGGAAAGAAAACGCGTTTCGGTTCATGGGAATGCGATTTTGGGTATCGCCGGAGAATAGGCTCCCGCCCGAGTGAACTTCAAGAAAAAGCGATTCGAAGATCGCCTTTTCCATTTGTGACGCTATGCTGGCGCCATGCCGAATTACATGATCGCTCAATTGGATCAGATCGATCCGCTTCGCTGCCCATGCGGATTTACTCGACGAGCTTTTGCGGGGCCGGACAACGCATTGGCGACCGTTCACCAAGTGGACATTCAGGAAGACGCCCAAACACATTATCACAAGAAGCTGACCGAGATATACGTTGTCCTGGAAGGCGAAGGGGAAATTGAGCTGGACGACAAGCGATTCCCAGTCAAACCAATGACTTCGATCATGATCAAGCCCGGATGCCGTCACCGCGCCGTCGGCAAAATGAAGATTATCAATGTGGCGATTCCCGCTTTCGATCCAAGCGACGAATGGTTCGATTGAAGCGTTCCTTTTGATGCAACCTGGTGTCGCTGCACGCGGGTGGCTATCCTCACTTACTTTTGGCAGAAGCGTTCGAAGCCTCCGCCCAGAAGCTCCTTCACATCGCGTTCGATCTCGCTCTGAGTCGGTTCCCAACCCGTGCGTGCGAGATCCGAATATTTCTCGACCAGCACCTTGCTGACGACCCTTCGCGAGTGTGGCCATTTGTAGACGATCTGATCGAGGACGCGCGCGTCCGAATGCTGCGGCGTGAAACTCAAGCCGAGCAGTTCAACGCGCATTCGCGTCATTTCTTCGACCACGTAAGGAATATTTGTGAACCACCAGCAGCCAAAGATATGAAGGTTGCGGAACTTTCGCGCCAGCACACAGAGTTCATGTTGATTCTCGCGCGCCAGCACTGTGGCCAGGAATTTGTTTTCCGGGAATTGCGCGCAAAGGTTGCTGAGTGCTTGCAGATCACTGAGACCGCTGCCATCGCCAGCGAGTCGCAATTCCGGATTAAGCGCGCGCTTGACACCGATCATAAGCGCAAATGGAAGCCCAAATTCCTGGCAATGCGGCAAGACCGCCTTTTCGATCAATTGTCCTGTGACGGAACCATCGGGAAAGGTGAACGAGGCTGGCAAAGAAACCATCAAGTAATTGGCCTTAATTCGTTTCGTCCAATCAGCCAGAAATGTCCGAACTGCTGAGACCGTGGCTGCGGACAAGTCAGAAGAGACCGCGTATCTCCATTCCTTCAAACGCGGCGCGGTATTTGCCCAATCCAGCAAAAGGGGGTCGATTCGCAACGCCGCTGCAAAACGATCGTCTCGTTGAAAACCGCGCTCCCAGACGGGCCGTTCCAAATCGTCGAATGGCGAATTCGTCATGCAGATGGTCTTAACGCGTCCCAACTCCATGCATCGAGTGATGTAATCGTCCACTTTCCAATTCGCGAACCATTTCCGAATACTGGCTAGGTCGCGCTGCTTTGGGTCGAGCCCGTGCGCTTGCAGCGTCGTCAGCACGCCTCGGCAAGCTTCGGAAACGGGAGAATGCTCGATAAACAAAGTCTTCCAGATTAGGTCCGCTTGTTCGGCCTTGGTGAGGCTCCAGAATTTCTTCGACGGGACTTCGAGGTAACGAAACACTTCCGCGACCAGGTAATGGTAGGTCAGCAGATCATCGATTCCCCACAGCAACAAATCGCCGAAAGCCCGATCGTACAAATGCGTGTGAACGTCGATGACAGGAGTCGCCTCCACCATCTGTTCAATTTGCTTGGCAAGCATACGGCCCAAAGTGAAACCCCGCGCAGACGCTTTGGTCAAGTGAAAGCAATGCTCCTGCGTCGTAGGACAGGCGTCCCGCCTGTCCAGCATTTGTGTGCACCAAAACAGGATAGACAGGCGAGACGAACTGTCCTGCGAAATTCACGGTGCCAATGCGTGCGCAAACCGCATGGAATCTTTCTATGAACTTCCTGGCATGTAGTCCCGCCTTTAGGCGGCCGCAGTTGCTGATTATTGCTGATAGTGAAACAGATTTGCGCATTGCAATTGAACCGGCTGAACCCGGCTGAAGCCGGGACTACATACTGCAATAGCGGTTCAATGGTCCGAAAGCGTACGCGAAGCGAATGGAGGCTCCCCCATCAATCAAGACGCACACATTCTTGTCCGCAGCAATGTCAATACGACCGACGACGCCTGAATCCGAGATCGCGGATCTGACACCTTTGCCTCGTGTTTTCGCTTTTGAATTCGGATTCAAGGGCTAGGATTCGTCCAGCATGGCAAAGCATTCAATCAAGGTCCTGGACTGCGATCTTCATCTGACGAATCTCCAGACGCGGATGCCGTTCAAATATGGCATCGCTACGATGACACGCGTGCCACACGGCTTTGTGCGCGTGCGGGCTGAGGTGGAAGGAAAGCCATCGATCGGTATTGCGGCGGACTTGCTCCCGCCAAAATGGTTTACGAAGGATCCGGACAAACCGGTGATCGATGAAGTTCTCGATATGATGCGCGTGATTCGCCACGCGGCCGACGCTGCGAAAAGCTTGAGTGGTTCAAGCACTTTCGACGTGTGGCAACAACTCTACAGAGTGCAGGACGCATGGGGCGCTCAGGAAAAACTGGCGCCGCTCCTCACGCATTTCGGAACCTCGTTGGTCGAGCGCGCGCTGATTGAAGCTGCTTGCCGCGCTTACAATACGCCGTTCGCTGAGGCCTTGCGAACGAACCGTCTGGGCGTGCGTCTCGGTGATATTCACGTCTCGTTGCAGAATCGCGCACCATCTGACTTTCTGGCTGCAAAGCCGCTGGACGAAGTCATTCTGCGCCACACCGTCGGGCTTGTCGATCCTCTCGTGGACCAACACATCGCGGCAGGAAGCAAATTGAACGATGGCCTTCCGCAGTCGTTAGCGGCATGCATCAAGGCTTATGATTTGCGCCACTTCAAAATCAAGGTGACCGGTCACCTCGACCACGACCTCGATCGGCTCGATCAGATTGCGCGAGTTTTGGAAGTCGAGGCCAAACCCGATTACCGATTTAGCTTGGACGGCAACGAACAATTCAAATCGCTCACCGATTTCCGTTCGTTCTGGCAAGCAGTCATCGGAAGCGCGACGTTGCGGGAATTCCTGAAGCATCTTTTGTTTGTCGAACAACCATTGCATCGAGACCAGGCACTGCAGGCGGCGGCTCGTGAGCTTTTCTCGGGGTGGCCCGAGCGACCGTCGATCATCATTGACGAATCTGATGGAACTCTCGAGAGCCTGCCGATGGCGCTGAATCTCGGTTACGCAGGCACTAGCCACAAGAATTGCAAGGGCATCTTTAAAGGAATCGCCAATCGATGCCTCCTAAAGCAAATGGAACGCGCTCGGCCCGGTTCGACTTACATCATGAGCGGCGAAGATCTGTGTACCATCGGCCCAGTTTCCGTTCTGCAAGATCTCACGGTCATGGCTGCGCTAGGCATTCAAAGCGTCGAGCGCAACGGCCATCATTATTTTCCAGGGTTGTCGATATTCTCGAAAGAAATCCAAGCTCAAGTCCTCGGCGCGCATCCGGACCTGTACCGGCTGACGGGCTCCGGTTGGCCAGCGTTGGATATCGAAGATGGAACCGTCAAAGTGCGCTCGCTGAATGCGCAGCCGTTCGGAGCTGGATTCGAAGTCGATGTCGGGAAATTTACTCCGGCCGGCGAGTTTCGGCCACAAGTGTAGGCGCTCATCGTTTGCAGCCAGATGCAATACCTCACCAGACGTGTCACCGGCAGGAGTCAAGCAGAACCGCGCTCTGCGTTGGCGGAAGTTGAAAGCGCTGGCGTTTGCTCCTTGCCAGCGAATCCTGGTTGTGCTCGATTCGTTCTGTCTATGAAACAGGCTCTGACTCTCCAATCGAGCTGGTGGACGGTCTCTCGAAGGCAACGCTGTGGGTTTACCCTGATAGAATTACTCGTCGTCGTCGCGATCATCGCCATTTTGGCGAGCATGCTTTTGCCGGCGCTGGCACGGGCTCGCGATAAAGGCAAAGCAGCCAAGTGCCAAAGCAACCTCCGGCAGCTGGCGATGGCGGCGATGCTGTACGACGAAGATAATCTGGTTTATCCGATCGGCTGGCCGCCTGCAGAGTTGCAAACCGTGCCGCAGCCGCCGATATGGTACCGCCAGCTTCAGCCGTACCTCGGACGTCAAACCAACGTTTCCGGACAGGGCGTTTTCATCTGCGCATCGAGCCTGCAAAAAGCGCGCCCTGAAGAACGCCGGGGCGCCGGCCTGCGCGAAGGCGGTTTCTGGGGATTTCTGGCTTACGCGCAAAATGGCTACATTAACAACGGACAAAAGCATATTGGATCGAGGCATGTGCTGGATGTGCCCGGCACATTGCTCTATGCCGACACCGATGGTTGGGACGCCTGCCTTTACCCGGATGGCGCAGGCACAGCCAACGTTTGCTACCGGCATAGCGGCGGCAATGAACGGAGCGCAGAGATGGACCGCGGCGTCGCCGGACGCAAGAATCCCAAAGGCCGAGCCAACGCTGTCTTTGTCGATACGCATGTTGAATTGCTGCGCAAGGCGCCGGCGCGGATTTTCACATTGGAGCGTGATTAAACCGGCTGGTTTTCTCACTGAAAGGCGCTTGCGTGTGAGGAGGCTTTTCGCATTACCCATCGCTTTGGTTCTGTTATGGCCGTGCAATAGCAGGGCGCAAGAGCAACTCGTCATTTCTGAGGACTTGATTCAATCCATCGAGGAGTGGGCCCGGGAAAACATCGATGAGAGCGTTCTCGAAGCGTTGGAACAGGTGGATCAAGATCGGGTGCGCGGGTTTTTCACTGAGTTGCGGCAACGGCTCGAAGGCGCATCCGTTTATGACTTGAGTTCGCTCAAAGACACGGCGTCACGATTGCTCCCTTTGCTCGAAACGTTCGAAGAGACGCGCCCTTACGCCGCGTGGTTGCAAACACACATTGACTACTTCGAAGCTGCCGACGAACTGCGTCGCGAAATGAAGCCAACAACGCCGAAACCTGCCACGCCCGCGCCGTTGCCGAATCCGCCCCCGCAACTGCAGCGTACTCTTTGGACCAAAAAGCTGGAGAAGCGTCTGCTGCCCCCCCCTTGCTCAGACCCACGTGCCGCGCTTGAAGGAGATTTTTGCAGCCGAAAAAATGCCGCCAGAGTTGGTTTGGCTCGCTGAAGTCGAATCGTCGTTCGATCCGAATGCGCGAAGCCCCCTCGGTGTGACGGCAGCCAAGTCCGTGTAACGTAAGATCGAATCGTCGCTCATGCTTTTGCTCTCCGTTAGAGCATCGCCAAAAGCGGTTGGAATTCCGAGCTTCGTCTTCTGGTTTAACCAGCGCCTCGAGTGAAGTGAAGGAATTCAAGAATGTCGCCACGAAGGCGAAGGAACTCCGCTGAGTTGCGCTGGCGCGGGCGCTCCAAACTCACAGGGATGATGCGCTCCACGCGCCCGGGACGCGGAGTCATGATCACGATGCGATTGCTCATGTAGATCGCTTCGTCGATGTCGTGCGTGACGAGAAGAATCGTGGCGCCGCGCGCTTCCCAAAGGCGCAAAACTTCGTCCTGCATCCGCATCCGCGTAAAAGCGTCGAGCGCTCCGAGAGGTTCATCGAGAAGAAGAACTTTCGGATGATTGATCAGTGCGCGTGCGAGTGCGACGCGTTGCGCCATTCCGCCGGAAAGATGATGCGGATAAGCTTTGGCGAACGTCTCAAGGCCGACCAGCCGGATGAATTCATCGACTTCATGTCGTTTCTCGTGAAGCACGCCGCGTGCGACTAGGCCTGATTCGATATTGCGCCGAACCGTGAGCCAAGGAAAGAGATTGGGATCTTGAAAGACCAACCCACGTTCCGCGCTTGGCTCGTGAATCGCATCCGCTCCGACTGTCAGCGTGCCCGAGTCGCAGTGATCCAGGCCGGCAATCAGCCGCAGCAGAGTCGATTTGCCGCAACCGCTCGGGCCGACCACAGAAACGAGTTCGCCAGCAGCGACAGAAAGCGAAATGTTGTCCAGCGCATGCGTCCGCTCGGACGATGCGTCCGCAGCTGGAAAATGCTTGCTCACCTCGACGATGCGAAGCGAGGAACCTTCATTAAGCGCGTTGGTGGCCGTGGTAGCTACCACTTGATGACCCCTTTCTGCCATACGAGCACGCGGTCGCGCACTTTGAACAGCACAGTCATGATCGTCGAAAAAAATGCTGCCATGATCACGAGCGCCGCATAGACCTTGCCGTATTCAGCCCAGCCTTGCGCCCAACTGACGTACCAGCCCAGCCCGGATTTCACCCCCACAGTTTCTGCCACAATGAGCGTGAGAAACGATGTGCCTAATCCCATGAATAGCCCGATGAAAATGCTCGGCATTGCCGCCGGAATCGCGACCCGAAAAATGAGATGCTTCGGCCCGGCGCCGAGCGTGCGGGCCACATCGAGGTAAGACGCTCGTGTGTTTGCGATGCCCGAGATGGTGAGCATCGTGACCGGAAACCAGACTGCGAGGGCGACCAATCCCACGGCCGAAAATATTCCCGACGGGGAAAGAACCATTGCGAGCGGAACCCACGCTGTCGCGGGGATTGGACCGAGCGCTTTCAACAGAGGCATGCCCCAGTAACGCGCTAGAGGAAACCATCCGATGCAAATGCCCGTGACCAACGCAATACTCACCCCCAACACATATCCTGAAAGAAGGAGCAACAACGAATGCCACGTGCTGTCGAATAGGAGCTTCCGGTCATTCAACAGGCTTTGCAGCACTCCGGCCGGACTCGGAAAGTACGGCATCGGCAGCAAGCGAAGCCCAGATGTAATAACTTCCCAAAGGCAAAGGAGCAGCACGGTTGCCGCGATAATCGGACACATATGCGCCATCCACCGTCGCAGACTTGACCAAAGTGGTTGGACTGCTGCCGCTGCTACGGAGAGGCCAAACATCCCTGCCAAGAATACCGAATACGAGCGGGTGTCGACCGCTGGTTCATCCTGCGACACAAACAAATGAACAACGAAGGCGATCAACGTAGCTGTCGGAACGGCCAGGAACGTTCTGGCACGCATCTTCGAGCCGGCTGCCAGGGAGGAGCTCGCCAGCCCATTGGGCGTTTCGACTGCTTTTGCAACCTGGACCGGCTCTTTGACTTGCACCGAAGAAACGTTCATTACATCACTGGAATCACGCAAAGAGTACAGAATGGATCGGATGGGTCAAACTTTGCATATTGCAGGTTGATCCAATCTTGCGTGACTTGGGCGCCGGCAACTTTTTCAACTTGGAGGGAGTCAAGCCATTCATCGGAGACGCCTGCAAGATGCACAAATGCGCGCGTGGCCAAACCAGCTACATCGGTTGAAGGCGCGAGCATGCCAGCAATTTTCATCTCGGCGGCAGCAGATTTGACCGCAGCTTCGGCTCCCGAAACACTCGGCACGTAGCGCAAGTGCGAAATCGCGAACGTATTCTGATCGACGGTTGAGGCGAGGTACTTGCCCTCAACCGAAAGTTTGGCGGCTGCGACTGGGTTGGTTTCGACCCACTTGGCCGCCTTGAGCAAGGCACGCGTCGCGGCAGCCGAAGCTTTCGGATTGCGAGCCAAAAATCTGCCATTCACGATCACGGCACAGCAGTATTCGTTGCTGTACGGAAGATCAGCGGCCTGGTCTGCGATGTTCCGCACTTTCCCTTGAGCGACGAGCATGCTGCCGATGGGCTCGGAATCGGCGATGGCATCGACTTCGCCCTTGTCCAAGGCGAGGCCCAATTCGCCGGTCGGATACACAAGCCAGGTGATTTCCTTGCTGGCGTCAATGCCGTTGGCGCCAAGCACACGGTTGGCGAAGATAAATGGAGGAGTCCCCATTCCTGGAACGCCAATGCGTTTGCCCCTCAGATCTTTGACCGATCGAATAGAGCTGTTTATGGGAGCTTGCACGCGCAGACATCCGCGATGAATGCCACCCGTGAACTTCACATCCAATCCTTGTTCGATGGGTTTGAGAAAGTACATGACAAGGTGATGGGTAATGTCGTATCCGCCCAGCGCCAGGACGTCTTTGTAATTCTTCCAATCGCACTTCACCATCGAGACTTCGAGTCCCTCTTCTTTGAAGAATCCTTTTTCAACCGCCGTGTAGATCGGCGCTTCACAAGTGATACCGACATAGCCAATGCGGATTTTGTTCGTCTCTTGCCTTGTTTCGGGGCCTTTGTTGCAACCGCTTGACAGCAAACCGCCCAAGGCGGCCACCGTAATCAATTTCGTGTTGTTCGTCATGATGCCTTTGGGCGTAATTTGCGTTTCCTACTGCAATTTTCGTGTCAAGTACAGTTGGATTGTACTCATCGTGGTTAGAAATGGAAATAGCGCTTCGCTATCAGGGTGATGCCGTGATAGCATCACCAAGCCGTAACGCAGACTTTCTGTCTGCCGTATCGCAGAATTGTATTCTGCGGACCGCCCGCAAGTTCGAGCGTCCTGGGAGGTGCGGAAGGAATGCCGATTACAAATCGGCGATACGGCAGACTGAAAGTCCGCGTTACGAAACATATGGAACTGCGCCATCTTCGGTATTTTCAAGCTGTTGCGGAAGAGTTGAGCTTCTCGCGGGCGGCGAAACGTTTGCACATTGCGCAACCTGCATTGAGCCGGGCGATCAAGCAATTGGAACTGTTGCTGGGCGCCGATGTGCTCGAGCGGACTCGTCATCTTGTTCGGCTCACTCCGGCCGGAGCGATCCTTTTGCGAGAAGCGGCGATGCTTCTGCAGCAAGTGGAAGAATTGACACACCGCGTGCGCCGGACGGCTGCCGGAGAAGAAGGAGAACTTCGTCTCGGTTATATCGGTCCGCCGACGCAGCCGTTTCTCGGCCGCTTGCTCCAGGATTATCGCCAGCGTTATCCGCTCGTCTCCATACACCTTGAAGAACGCACGCCGGAACGCGTGTGGGAGATGGTGGCCAAAGGCCGCTTGTCCGCCGCCTTGACGCGCCCAGTGCTGGTGCACGAGGAACTCGGCTTGCGCACCCTCTCGATTCATGAAGAAAGGCTGGGCGTTGTCGTGCCCACGAATCACCCGCTCGCCAAACGCCCTTCCGTGCCATGGTCAGTGCTGGCTGGACAACCGCTCATCGTGTTGGCCCGTCGCGAAGGCATCGGTTTGCACGACGCTGTCATTGCGGGATGCCGGCAGGCGGGTGTTACACCGCGTCTGGCCCATACCCCAAGTCTTATTGGGACGGTGATGAGTTACGTGGAAGCTGGCGCGGGGGTTGGCGTTGTGACAGAAAGCGTCGTCACACCCGCCCCGGCGTTGAGCTTCATCTTGTTGAAGCCGGTCCAACGTGTGCCACTCGTTTTCGTCTGGCAGGAAGATGATGACTCTCCCCCCGTGCAGCGCTTCCGTGAATTGCTGCTGGAATGGAAAGCAGCCGGTAAACTGTCACGCGCGAATACCCGTAGAGAGAAGTAAATGGAGCGCTTGACCAAGCCAAATTTCCCCTAGACACTGGGCCAGTCACCCTCGATTCTTAGGGATGATCGCTCGTGTTACATTGGATTTGACGTTGCGAAAGGAGTTTGACTACCTGATTCCGCCGGAGTTTGAGGAGGAGGTTAAGGTCGGTACGCGCGTCAAAGTCCCGTTCGCCACCCGCAAAGTCCTAGGTTCGGTGACCGCGCTGGCCGAGGAGTCTCCCCATACTAATCTACGTCCCATTCTGAAGGTAATTGGCCGGCAAGCCTTGCTCACCCTGAATGTGCTGCAACTCGCCCGATGGATGGCGGACTATTACTGCTGCCCGCTCGAGATCGCCTTGAAAAGCGTGCTCCCAGATGCCGTGCGCAAAGAACAAAAAGGCTGGAAAGAACGGTTGTTCGTGCGGGTGGTTCCGTGGCAAGCGACGATGCCGAAGGTGACAAAGCGCCAGCAACAGGTCCTCGACATCATCACCGCACGCAAAGAAATGCCTCTGCAAGAGTTGCTCCAACTCGCCGACACGACCTCAGGCACTGTGCGCCGTTTGGAAGATGCCGGCCTTCTAACGATTGCCGCCCAAATCGCGGAGCGTGATCCTTACGCGAACGAAGTCATCTTGCCCACGCAAGCGCTCGCCTTGAATCCGGATCAGAAGGTTGCGGTCGAGCAGATTATCAAGGCCATGGATTCGCCCGGTGAAAAGCCAGCATCGTTCCTGTTGCACGGCGTTACCGGCAGCGGCAAAACCGAAGTCTATTTGCAGGCGATTGCTTACGCTTTAGAGCAGGGCAAAGGAGCTATCGTTTTGGTCCCCGAGATTTCCCTAACGCCTCAAACGGTCGAGCGTTTCAAAGCGCGGTTTACCAGCGGCCCGCAAAAAACTTTGGTGGCCGTTTTGCACAGTCACTTGTCGGCCGGCGAACGGCACGATGAATGGCACAAAATTCGCCAAGGCCGCGCCCGCATTGTCATTGGGGCGCGTTCGGCGGTCTTCGCGCCGGTCGATCCGGTCGGGTTGATCATCGTGGACGAGGAACACGAGCATTCTTACAAGCAGGAGGAAGCCCCGCGCTATCATGCAAGAGATGTGGCGGTGATGCGTGGTCAAATCGAAGGCGCGGTGGTGGTGCTCGGATCGGCCACGCCATCGTTGGAAAGTTTTTACAATGCGCAGAAGGGCAAGTACGGGCTTTTGCAAATGCTGTCGCGCGCGGACGACAAGAACCTGCCATTAATCCGCGTGGTCGATATGCGGAATGAAGCTCGCAAAGGGAAAGGCATTCCGATTTTCTCCGAGGTTCTGAGAAATGCGATTACAAGCCGCCTCGAAAAGAAGGAGCAAGTGATGCTCTTTCTGAATCGCCGAGGGTACGCGTCCTCCTTGCAATGTCCGAAATGCGGATATGTCGCCGGATGTCCGAATTGCAGCATCGCGTTGACCTACCATCGACGGATCGAAAAGCTTTGCTGCCATATTTGCGGGCACAGCGATAACGCGCCCGCTGTTTGCCCGGAACCCACCTGCCGCAATCCAGCAATCCGTCACGCCGGTTTGGGCACAGAGCGGGTTGAGGAAACGCTCTTCAAGTTGTTTCCTCAAGCGCGTGTCGAACGCATGGATTCCGACGCGCTCAAACGGAAAGACGATTTGCCGCGCATCCTCGGCGATTTCCGCGTCGGGAAGATCGATGTGCTCGTTGGCACTCAGATGATCGCCAAAGGGCTGCATTTTCCGAACGTGACCTTGGTTGGAATTATCTACGCTGATCTGAGCTTGCACCTGCCTGATTTTCGTTCGGGAGAGCGGACGTTTCAGTTGTTGACTCAGGTTTCAGGACGGGCGGGACGCGGCGATGTCGAAGGCGAGGTTATCGTGCAATCGTTCACTCCGTTTCATTCGGCCATCCAGTTCGCTCGTCGTCATGACTTCGCGGGATTTTACGAGCAGGAGTTGGAATTTCGTGAGCAACTCAAATATCCGCCCGTGAGCCGGGCCGCGATGTTGACGGTGCGCGGGCGAAACGAAGACAAGGTCAAGCTTTCGATCGAACATCTGAAGCGTGAACTGGAAAAGGAATTGGCCGATTGGAAGGATTTGATCATTGCCGGTCCCGCGCCGTCGCCGTTGCTTCGCGCTGAGACCTATTACCGTTATCAAATCATGCTGCGGACGCGTCAGATGGCCAAACTCAGTCAGCACCTGGCCAATATTCCAGATGGCGTTAAACTCCCAGAAGACATCCTGCTAACCGTCGATATCGATCCAGTAAATCTGTTTTGAGTTCAATGGGTCGAAGTGTTCGGCGCGAAGATTTTCTCCGTGCTGTGCTTTGCGAGCTGGTGTAGATACAGCGCATGATTCTGACCACAGTTCGTTTGTTGGCCTGCAGCGTCGCCGTTTTGGCGCTGATTCCTTCCAGAGGAAATGAGCTTTCGGAAGTTCACTGTGCTAAATCCTTTTCGTTTCTCGCGCCCATCGATTCGTCGGCGCACCGCAAGTACGCGCCCGATCGTGAAGTCGATGTCCTGCATCTCGCGATCGACGTAACGCCCGATTTCAAGCAGCGCACCGTGTCAGGCAAGACGATCATCCGATTCCAGCCGATAGCGCGACCGCTCGAAGAGCTGCGTCTTGATGCCGTCGATTTGGCCGTGTCCTCCGTAGAAGCGACCCAAAGGGTTCAAAGCTTTCAAGTGACCGACAAGCATGTGATCGTCACTTTCGAGAATCCGATTCCGGCCGATAACGAGGTAAGCGTGACGATCAGTTATTCAGCCGAGCCCAAACAAGGGCTGTACTTCCGGACACCCGAGATGGGCTACAAAGAAGGAGAAACGCATTTGTTTACCCAAGGAGAAGCCATCGAGGCGCGGCATTGGTATCCCTGTTACGATTTCCCCAACGAGAAGTTCACTTCTGAAATTACGTGCCGAGTTCCGGAAGGGATGATCGTTCTATCCAACGGACGTCTCATGCCGGAACAACCGGAATCGGCCAAGGGCCTCGTGGCGTTTCGGTGGTTGCAAGAGAAACCGCACGTCAACTATTTGATCTCGCTCGTCGCGGGTTACTTCAAAAAGATCGGAGACCAATACAAGGACATTCCGTTGGCGTTCTTCACGCCGCCATCCCAAATCGATCAGGCGGTCAATTCCTTTCGCGACACCAAGGATATGATGGCGTATTTCGAGGACGAAATCGGCGTGCCGTATCCCTGGAACAAATATTATCAGGTCTGCGTGAACGACTTTGTCGCCGGCGGGATGGAAAACACGAGCATTACGACGT
Source organism: Verrucomicrobiota bacterium (assembly GCA_016871515.1). Lineage (GTDB taxonomy): Bacteria > Verrucomicrobiota > Verrucomicrobiia > Limisphaerales > SIBE01 > SIBE01. Next base: position 22,383 of record VHDE01000024.1, on the reverse strand, counting down.
TAACCGATAGCACGCTCTTCACGACTGCCACGGAGAACACGCGCAGCAGTGAAGGACTCGTCGCTCACGAACTGGCCCATCAATGGTTCGGCGACCTCGTCACGTGCAAAGATTGGAGTCATCTTTGGCTCAACGAGGGTTTCGCCACCTATTACGCCCATCTCTACGCCGGACACAAACATGGCCGCGATGAATTGCTCTACGGCCTGTACCTCGATGCAAGGGAATTCATAGATCGCACCGATGACACCAAGCCAATCGTCCATCGCAAATTCGACGACCCGAACGAACAGTTCAGCTATCTGGCATATCCGAAAGGAAGCTGGGTGCTGCACATGCTCCGCTCGCAATTGGGTGACGCGCTCTTTCGCAGATGCATTAAGGCCTATTTAGAACGGAATCAATATGACACGGTCGTGACGGAAGATTTGAATTCGGTGATTGAAGAATTGTCCGGACGCTCCTACGACCAGTTCTTCGATCAATGGGTTTATCATGCGCACCATCCCGAACTGGGCGTCAGTTACGCCTGGGATGCGAAAGCGAAGATGGCCAAACTTTCAATCGCGCAAAATCAGAAACTCGGCGAAACCGTCCTGCTCTTCAATTTTCCTCTCACGGTTCGCTTCAAGTCGAAATCGGGCGTCGCTGATCGCCGAATAACGGTCAAAGAGAAAGCCGAAGACTTTTATTTTGCGTTGGAGGAAGCGCCGGAGATCGTGCGGGTGGACCCAGAGTTTGCGCTGTTGGCCAAGGTCAAGTTCTCGGCGCCTGATGCGATGTTGCACGCCCAGCTTGGAGCCAAAGACGACATGATCGGTCGTCTCCTGGCGATCGAGCAATTAGCCTCGAAGAAGGACCGCTCCTCGGTCGAAAAGCTCAAGCAAGCGTTGAAGACCGACCGTTATTACGGCGTTCGAGTTGAAGCCGCCAAAGCGCTCGGGGCCATTCATACGGACGAGGCGTTGGCCGCTTTGAACGATGCCCGACAACAATCAGACTCAGACGCGCGGGTTCGCCAGTACGTGACCAAAGCACTGCTTAGCTTTTACCGCGATGAAACGTATCAAGCGGCGCGGCAAATTCTGAATCAGGAGAAGAATCCGGAAATCCTCATATTGGCTCTTCACGCGCTGAGCGCCTATGGCCATTCGGACGCGCGAGAAACGCTGCTCAAGTATCTGAACTCTGAATCGTACCGGAACGAATTGGCAGATGCCGCCATCCGTGCGATGCGTGGCCAGGACGATCCGAGCTATGTTGCGCCGTTGCTTAACGCACTCACCCAGCGGCCGCGAGCGTTTTCGACTCAGGGAATTCGCCGGTCGCTCGATGCCGTTGCTTACCTGGCGCGGAACGAAGAGAACAAAGACGCGGTGCGTCAATTCTTAACGCCATTCACGAATGACAAAAGGAAACAAGTGCAACTGGCGGCCATCAACGCGCTCGGGGTTCTTCAGGATTTGAAGTCCATTCCGGTTCTTGAGACATTCGCGAGCGCCTCGAAAGAAAGTCCGGAACGTTCGGCGGCAGAACGCGCCATCGCCGCCGTCCGTGCCGCCAAAAAACCGGCCGATGATCTGAAAGACTTGCGAAATGAAATCCTCGAGTTGCAAAAGAAAAACCGCGAGTTGCGGAAAGAGTTCGACGATTTGAAGAAGAAACTCGATGCGAAACCGTTGAATTCCATGCCGCTCAAAGGAAAAGCGGGCAATCGGAATATGAAGGCAGGCAAGTAAGCCTTGACCGTATTTCGACAGTACCACCATTAAATCGAGACTTGCGACATTGCTACATTCCGCCTTGGCGATTGAACAAAGCAGTTTTTAGGTAGGGCGAACCTGCTGATGAGCCGACCGAAGCAATTCGCGATTACTGTTTGTAGGCTCACCGGCAGGTTCGCCCTACCAACTGCGGACTGTACCAATGTTGTGTGCTTTGAGTTAGTGGTTCGCACCTTCTTCTCGATCTTTGCCGACCAATCCCGTTATTTTATTCAGCAGCAGTCCTTCAATCTCAGTCCGAAATCAGCGGCCAGTTCGCCGCCCAATGGCTACGAAGGTGAGATCATCACCGATCCGAACAGCAGCGAAGGGCAATTTCAGACTGGTGGGCGCTTTTTCATTTACTTCTTTCCCAGAAGCTCCAACGCGGCGGCCGTCATCGCCGTGACACCCGTTTTGATCGTCGGTTCGGGAATCGGGTGAAATGTGCTGGAGTGAAGCGAAGGCAACGATTGCCCAGTCCGCTTGCTTTCTTGAACGCGCTTTGGGTCCACGGTGCCAAGCCAGAACATGCAGATTGGGACCTTATGTTCGGTTCGTCCATAAAGGCCAAAGTCTTCCGCGCCCATCACCGGTTTCTCGCGTATCGTGTTCTCTTCACCGAACCACGACCGAAAGACATTCGCGACGCGCGCCGCGAGGGCAGGATCGTTGTAGGTCGCCGAGCTCGACTCGTTTTCGAGCGTCACGATCGGCATCCGGTTCTCCGGCAATCCAGCGGCTTGGGCTAAGCCCTTGGTGATGCGTTTCACCGCCTCGATGTTGTGGGCGCGCACTTCGTCGGAATACGACCGCAGCGTCAACTGCAACGTCACTTCGTCCGGAATAATGTTGTGCTTGGTTCCGCCGTGAATCGAACCAACGGTGATCACCGCAGGATCGCCGGGCGCCGTCTCGCGGCTCACAATGGTCTGCAACGCAAGAATCGTTTGCGCCGCCAGCACAATCGGATCTTTCGTCGTATGCGGCCAAGCGCCGTGGCCGCTGACTCCGCGGATGGTGATATTCAGACCATCGACGTTGGCGAGCATGTAACCTTCCGTGTAACCGACGCTGCCGGCCGGCAACTGCGAATTGACGTGCAGCGCCAGGCAATAATCAGGTTTCGGAAAGCGCGTGAACAGCCCATCCGCCAACATTGCCTTCGCGCCGCCGACGCGTTCTTCTGCCGGTTGACCGATCATCACCAACGTGCCGTTCCACTTGTCCCTCAAGGCTGCGAGCACGCGGGCTGTGCCGGCAAAGACCGTCATGTGCATGTCGTGCCCGCACGCATGCATCACGCTGACCTCGTTTCCTTTGTCGTCCTTGGTCCGGACGCGACTGGCGTACGGCAAACCGGTTTCCTCCTTCACTGGCAGCGCATCCAAATCCGTGCGCACCAGAACAGTCGGACCGGCGCCATTCTTCAAGACACCGACGATGCCATGGCCGCCGATTTTGCCTGTCACTTGGAAACCGATTTGTTTCAGTTCGTCGCTGATCTTGGCGGCGGTGTTCTCTTCGTGATACGAGAGTTCGGGATGCGCGTGCAGATGTTTGTAGAGTGTCTCCAGACTGGCATATTCGGCGTTGACGCGTGACGCAACAGCTTTCCGCAGCGTTGCGGCCTGACTGCTCAACGATAAAGTGATTAGCGTGACAATCGCGAGCCAGCGCGTCACTCGGAGCGAATGCGGGGACGAACAACAAATCCAGGGTGATAGCATGGCGCTATCTTTCCTCGCCCTTCGAACATTTCAAGTCTTTAGCAGAAGGCTCTGCCGATAAACCCTAAGATAAGATAGAGCGGCGCTGCCTCGCCGCCACGTATACAAGCGCGATGCAGGCGCAGCAACGCCGCCGTGCCAACTTTAGCTGGGTGCTGGACGATCGATTAGCAATTAGCCTGGAAACAGCAGTTGGGCGCAACAGGAGGGAACAGAGGCAACAGAGTTGGAGAGATTTGTCCAGAAAAGCGGCGATCTTGCCTGCTTGGGACCAGTTGATCCCGCAGCCAAAGGCGCGCGCCAGACTTGGATTCGCCGCGGGGAATAATAGCCAATCGCCAGCGCAGCTCCATCAGGAGAAAAAGCGACCCGGCCAGTGTCATGCCAAACTGGAAATGTTGACGGCCAGCTGTCCGCCCTTGGGCGAAATCGCGGTCGAAGTCCAATGATGCGGCAGTTCCTGCGAAGCCAATAGTTCGAGAGTGTCCGATTTCCAAAAGGCCAGACCAGAGTTCGTTGTCATGGTCAAAGCCGAGGGGCCGCCAAGGGTGTGAACGGGCTGCCAGGTCGCCGTGTCGCAAAGGATAATGCCGCTGTTTCCGCCAGTAAGCAGCATCCGGCCATCGGCAAACGGCCGTGACGGTGGAGGAGATGACGAAGAGTTTTGGGTGTGTAGGAAACAGGATCTAGGAGTGCTGGAGTGTTGGAGTCTTGACCAGACAACTGCGGCGCACTGCTTTTGTCATTCCAATTTTGTGGATGACCTTCCGCAGCAGCTTGCGTCGGAACTCATCGCCGTGACGCCGGGCCGCAACCAATCGCCTGGGAATCGCCGGATTGCGATGAAAGACCTCGAACACGATTCGAAAGAAACGGCCGGTGTATTCAAATTTCACGATGGCCCATGAACCTGAACGGTAGGGCGGCGTTGCTGCGCCGCCTGCAACATGGTGTTAACGTGGCGGCGCGGCAACGCCGCCCTACCGTCAGGTTCGCGGAAACAACTGCTGGTATCCTCACCGGCGCATTGTTTCCGGATGGCAGTTCCGCTCTCATACAAGTCTCTGTTTCCTCTGTTATCTCCTGTTAAATCGGCAGCAATGTTCTCATGCCATCTCCTCCTCCAGTTTCCGGACCTCCTTCTTAATCAAAGCTGAGATACGGTGTTTGGTCACATAGACGTGGGCCGCGCTCACGTGCAACATTCTTTTGACGTCATTCACCGGCCACGCTTTCAGAACGTAAAGATCGAGAATCTGGAATTCTTTGATCGACGCTTTCTCCTTTACGCGAGCTAACGCTACATCCATGAGGTTTTGTTGCCATTCCTCTTCCCAGATTTGTCGTCGCGATTGCGCAATCGCTCGATCAAGCCGGGGCGGGTTTTCGCTTCGTTCCGCGTCATGGGTTCGGACGTGCGCATGGACTCTATGTCTGATAAGATAACGGACGGATTCGAGCAATCTTTACAAAGTTTTTTCGATTTTACTTCACTGGAGATTGCTAAACTAATCCCCGGAAAGTCGCCGGTTGACTTTCCGGCTGCTGTGACACAATTTGTGTCCCATGAAAACCGCCACCGCTCGAGAGTTAAAACATGGGCTTTCCGCCATTCTCGATCTCGTTGAACATGGGGAGTCTATTTGCATTAAGCGGCATGGCCACGTCATCGCCCGGTTGGTTCCCGAAAAGAAAGTCAGCCGTTCATTCATCGGTGGAAATGCCGGAGGCCCGCCTTTGCCGGATACTTTCAATGAACCGACTGAGGAACCTCAATGGTGAAATACCTTTTGGACACATCAGTGTGGTTTATGCTCTCCCAGGAGCCTGAACGGCTGCCAGACAAATGCGTGCAATTGGCGCAAACCCAGGCCGAGTTAGGTTTGAGTTGCGTCTCCTTGCGGGAAATTGCGTGGAAACAGGCGCAGGGGAAACTGGATTTGGGCAAGCCCCTTTTGGCTTGGTTCTCCACAGCGCTGACGCCCCAGATTCGATTGCTGACCATTACGCCGGAAGTCGCTGCTGATTCCGCGGCTCTTCCTCAATTCCCCAACAAGGATCCCTACGATCAAATCATCGTGGCCACAGCGCGACAGAACAAACTGACGATCATCTCCAATGACGATGCGTGGAAAAACTATGCCGGAGCCAGGATTCTTTACTTCAAACCAACGGCGCCAGGACCAACGTGACGGCGCGTTTCGGCCAGACCGCACTCGTTGAGACCAATCACGCAGGTCACACGGTTACGGGCGACCTGCATTCCGGTCAATGGGAGTCAATCGGTGAATTCAGCTTTGTCCGAAGCGCGACGGTGAAGCGGCCATGAATTCGAACCCGTCATGCGGGGTATCATTGTGGTCGGACCACGAGAATCACTTGGATGAGACGGTGTGCGCGTCCATTCCATCGCGCGGAGTGCTCCACTGACATCTAATCGTTCCTCCGAGGCAGCTTGCCACACGAAGAACAACCCATAGATGCCTCCAACTGGCACATGGAAACCTGTCCGAGGCGGCAATTGTGAACACGTGTTCACAATCGGACTAGACATCTCCCATGGCGCCTCTGGCTTATGCTATGCCGGCGGTGCGATCACGGGAATCAGCTCGCGCCCGTTGCGTCGATAAACCGCGAAGTCCGCGCGATCCAAAGTGACCACGCGGCTATCGCGCATCAGCTCGGTCATCCGCACGATACAGGCGTCGGCAAGGTCCATATCGCGGTCGCGGTATCCATCTGGACGTGGTAGGGCGGCGTTGCTGCGCCGCCGCAATTACTGTTCGCAGGCTGCGGAGCACCGCAGCCCTACCTCGCGGTTCATGGGGAAGATATGGGTGAAAACGAAATTCCATTGCATGGCTCTTCTTCACGACATTCGCGCTTCCAATTTCTTCGCTTCCCGTTGGATCAGCCGGCCAACCTTGTATTTGGCATAATAAACATGAGCTTGGGTGACGCGGAGTTTATCCGCCACCCTTTTCACGGGCCATTCCCTCAGCACGTGCAAGTCGAAGATATGATACTCTTTCGGGCTGACTTGAAGTCTGGCGCGTTCGATGGCGGCGTTAGCCAGATTTCGTTCCCATGCTTCATCCCAAAGAACGTCCACCGCGTCCGAGGGATCCGCTACCTGCTCGATTTCGGCGGTCCTGGAGTCATTCTCATCCTCGGGAACACCGGCGCGAAACTCTGGCGAACGTTTGCGGAACTGATCTTGAATCCGCCAGCGCGTGGTGTGGAGCAACCAGCCTTTGAAGGAACCGCGACCGCCGTTGTACTTAAATCCCGGCATCTGCCGCGCGACCGTGATGATTGTTTCCTGAACGACCTCCTGCGCCTCGGTCTCAGTCAACCCGGCGTGCAACCCGACGTTATAGATGAGCCTCCAATACGTATTAAAAAAGTCCTGCCAACTCTGCTGATCGTCCCAGTTCTTTAGCCGGCTCAGAAGCGTCTGGCGCGTGGGCAGCCATTGTTCTTCTGCGTTCTCAGTCATAGTGAGTTCGTCGGTCTTGAGCGATATACGCAGCTTCTCGAAAGATTTTTAGAGAAATTCTTAAAATGTTCGAGAGTGGCTCCGTATTCATCTCCACGAGTTATGAAACACTCAAACTCACCAAACAATTCGGGTAGGGACGGAGCGCCGCGCTGCACTGTCATTGATTAAGGAATTGGAGAGCGCAATTCGCCATGGTCTCCTCCCTCTCTTCCATTCGGATGGAGGAGAGGGCTGGGGAGAGGAGGATGCGCGTGTTGATTGGGTTTCTCCTCTCCCCAGCCCTCTCCTCGCCCGCGAAGAGAGGGAGAAGACCCGTTGCATCGAGATTGCTTAATTCAAAAGGACTGGCGCAGCGCACCGTTCCGACCTTGGGAAAACAGCGCCTCAACGTGTACGCGATTGTCGCACCGCAATCGTTGAAAGATTCGCCTCGGTCAACCGCCCTTATCCGGAACACCTCAGATTTTTGCGAAAGCATAGAAAAATCATGAAAACAGATCCCATTACCCTCCACCTCGGAAATCGGGCGCCGCGCCGCATCTATCGCTTGGCGGCAACCATAGCCTCACTGCTCCTGGTATGCACTCCGGCCTCGGCGGTTACCTTCGTGGTGAACTCCACAGCCGATCCTGGCGATGGCGTCCTTAACGCGTTGGAATGCACGCTCCGTGAAGCGATCAACGCGGCCAACGCCAATCCTGGTTTGGACGTGATTCAATTTGCCATCGCTCCCGGCGGTGCGCAGACAATCCAACTGCTGTCGGCCTTGCCGAGCATTGCCGATCCCGCGGTCATTGATGGGACGACTCAGCCGGGATTCTCGGCCGCACCGTTGATCGAAATCGATGGCAGTATCGCCGGGGGAGCCGCGTTTCGGATCACGGCTGGCGCCAGTACCGTTCGCGCACTGAGCCTCAATCAGTTTTCTGGCTGCGGCGCCGCTCTTGAAAATGGCGACGGGAATCTCGTCGCGACCGACGTCACGACCGGATCAGGAGTATTATTGGTCCCTTCGGCTGCTGCGGCGATGTGGACGGAATCGCGTTGAGCTCTGAGGGCTTGCACCTTTGGCGTGCAGCTTCCATCAATTTTCCTTCAGCACAGGGACGCTTCGATGCCGAATTTTATCATGGCTTAGCGCGTTTGGGCGAGCTTTCGGCGGTGACTCGACACGCATCGGCGACGGCGGTGAGTTGTTCGAGAAATTTCTCGCGCCCGGCGTCGGGCAACACGGATAGCACTTCGGTTTGCAAGGCCACCGCGATGTCGCGGACTTCGAGGTATTTTCGTTTTCCGCTGCTGAGCAATCGGATGCGGTAGGCCCGTTTGTCTGTTTCATGCGCGTGCCGCTCGACCCATCCAGCAGTTTCCATTCGTTCCAGCAACGAAGCGACGGTGTTGGGGTCGCTGGACATCGATTGAGTCAATTCCCGCTGCGAGATGCCTTTGGGGTCGCCCTCTAGCAGTGTGCGCATGACCGTGAACTGATCGGGTGTGACGCCGGTGTGAACAATGCGGCGGCGGAAGGCTTGGTTGAGGCCGTACCAAGCGCGGCGCAAGAGTGGGGGCAAGCGCCGACGGCCCGGAGAATCGATTGGGTTAGGGGATTCGTGCGCGGAAGGGGGCATGATTTTGACGTTTGACAAATTATACGTGTAGGTATTATTTCGCTTGTAAAACTTCCAGAGGTGTAGAACAGTGTCCGCCCGCTGAGAAGAAATTTTTGTTGGTTCTCAGTTGTTTGCTTGTACATTGGCGCTCGTTTCTTTTACCAAAGGTTTGCCATGAAACTATTTTATCGCTCCGCCCTGGCAGCTCTCGGCCTCCTTCTCCCTTCGCTTGCTTCACCTGATCTCCAGGCCGCTCCCGTTCAAGGCTGGCTGGCTTGGCGGGGACCGCAGCAAAACGGGACCTCGCTCGAGAAAGGACTTCCTAGCGAAATCTCGCTCAAGGGCTCGACGCACCTTTGGACGGTCGATTTTCCAGGCGGATCGACGCCAGTCATCGCTAACGGAAAACTATACATCATGGGTTACCTCGGCGAAGGCCCGCTGTTGCAGGAGGGAGTAGCTTGTTTCGATGCTGAGACGGGCAAACAACTTTGGGAACGCCGCTTCAGTGATTTCCTCAGCGACATTATTTACACGCGCTACGCTACGTCGAGCCCGGCCGTCGATCCAGAGACGGGCAATGTGTACATGCAAGGCACGCAAGGCATCCTTGCGGCTTTCACCAGCGACGGCAAACCGATCTGGAGCCACTCGATGGCCGAGTCCTTTGGCCGGTTAACGTTTCCCAATGGCCGAACTGCTTCACCAGTGATTGACGGGGACTTGGTCATTACACGCGGCATCACTGCGAACTGGGGCGCGCATGGTCCCGGCGGAGATCGTTTTTACGCGTTCGACAAAAAGACAGGCGAATTGGTTTGGGCTTCGAGTCCCGCAGACCGTCCGAAAGACAGTTCGTTTTCGTATCCGCACCTGGGCTGGTTAGACGGCAAACGTGTCCTTTATGCAACGACTGGCGATGGCAGCGTGGTATGCGTTAACGCGCGGACTGGCGACCCGTTATGGCGAGTTCCATTGGGGAAGGCAGGCATCAATGCGACAGTGCTCGTCCACAACAATGAGAAAGTGATTGCGATCTATGGGACACCGTACGAACCCGGCCAAATGGTGGCTTTCAAAGTGCCGAAAGTGGACCTCAAGAACGTGGCTGCTGGACCGGTGGTCGTGGAGCGGTCGCAAGTCGAATTGTGGAGCAAGGATATTTCCACATCCACCAGTTCGCCGATTTTAGTTGGTGATCGAATTTATGTCGTGGCGGAGAAAGGCGACCTTTGCGCCGTGGATGTGAATACGGGGAAGATTCTGTGGACGCTGAAGATCGGGATCGAACAACGCAACTCGAGTCCGCTCTATGCCGACGGAAAGCTTTACGTTCCGATGCTGGATGATCCTGCGAGCAAAGGTGGGGACAGCTCGGAAGCTGGCACAATGGGCGCTTTTTATGTCATTCAACCAACGGAGACTGAGGGCAAGATACTGACACATATCGCACTCGACGGCCGCTGCTTCGGTTCGCCCACCGTCTATAATGGAAAAGTTTACATCCAGACGACGAAGCATCTCTATTGTTTTGGCAAACGCGGCAATAATCCTGGGCTGCCGGCGGAAGTGACCGAGAAATGGCCGAAAGCCGGTCCGGCTGCGCAATTGCAAGCGATTCCTTCCGAAGTTTTGTTAAGGCCCGGCCAAAGCGCGGCCTTCAGAATTCGTTCATTGGATGCGAACGGATTTACGGTCGAGGAGATCAAGGATGTCAAGAAGGTAAAATGGGCTTCTTACATTCCGCCTACAGCACGGGTTCGAGCCACGATGAATGGGGCTTTTAATGAAGAGGGCAAGCTTGTCGCTGCGGCCAATGCAGTTCCTTCGGCAGGGGCCTTTGAAGCAACGCTGGGAAACCTAAAGGGCTACATTCGCGGCCGCATCTTGCCCTATTTGCCAATCCGGCAAGATTTTGAATCGTTCGCTTTGAATGAAACGACCACGAATACAGTCGAAGCGCCGACGCCGTTCGCTTATCCGCCGCTGCCGTGGATCGGGGCACGGTTCAAGTTTGAAGTGCGTGAAGTAGACGGAACCAAAGCCTTGACCAAAACTATCGACAATAAATTCTTTCAACGCGGGACAGTGTTCATCGGCGATCCGAATGCGAGGAATTATACGATCGAAGCCGACGTGAAGAGTGAAGGGAATCGCCGCAAAATGTCCGAGGTCGGTTTGATCAATCAGCGTTATTTGATCGTCTTGAAAGGGAACGAGCAAAAGTTGGAAGTGAATTCCAATCTTGAACGATTGCGTGTGCCGCCAGCGGAAGCCGAACCGAATTTCAGATGGCAACCGAATGTTTGGTATCGCTTGAAAGCGCGTGTTGATGTCGCAGCCGATGGATCGGGGGTTGTGCGTGCCAAGGCTTGGAAGCGCGGTGATCCAGAACCAGCCGCCTGGACACTCGAAGTTCCGCATGCGATTGCTCATCAAAACGGGTCGCCAGGACTGTTTGGTTTTTCGCCGCAAGACATGCGCGTTTATATTGATAACGTGAGTGTGACACCGAATTAGGCAGGCCCGTTGCGAGTCTTGTCGAACAAAGCTAGTATCATCGCATGAGCACAACGGACGTGGTAATTGAAAAAGTAAAAGGTCTTAGCGAAGACGAAGCCAAGTCCGTTTTGTCATTTATTGCTCGCTTACCGAAGGCGCGTCGGCGGACCGCTCTGGAACTGATGCTGCTTCCGCGCCAAGAAAGAACTAAGATACTAGAAGATCAAATGACCAAAGCAGCCGAGCTTTATCACACAGATCCAGATTTGATCATGGAAGTTGTCGATCCACCGCTCGAGTATGAGCAGAGCTAAGCGAGGCGAGATTTGGAACGTGAACTTGGAACCTACCATCGGCGCCGAAATCGCTAAGGTTCGCTTAGCGGCGGTCATGAATGTTCCAAACTTGGGCAAGCTTCCACTCGTCCTCGTTGTTCCAGTTACCGATTGGAAGCCATCCTACCTGGATTATGTCTGGTTCGTTTATTGGCGCCCGACTATAGAGAACGGACTAAAGAAACCTTCAGGCGCCGACGCTTTCCAGGTGAAATCAATTTCAGAGCTTCGGCTCCCGCAAAGACTTGGCCGCGTCACAGAAACTGAACTGAACTCGATGGCCGCTGCCGTTGCCCTTTGCGTGGGCTATCAACATCCCAACACTATTGATCGAACTCAATGAGACTCATTATGAAAAAGCTGCTTACCCACTCTTGCGCCGTATCTCTGGCGTTTGGTTGTGTCGCGTTCGCCCAGGACTGGCCGCAATGGGGCGGCAATGACCCCGGCCGCAACATGTATTCACCCGCAAAGGGTCTGCCCGACAAATTCGATCCCGGCAAAATGAAACAGGGCACCGAGGACGTCGATATGGGCACGACCAAGAACGTTAAGTGGGTAGCCAAACTCGGCAGCCAGAGTTACGGAAATACTACCGTCGCTGGCGGCAAAGTGTTTGTCGGGACCAACAATGACTCGGCGCGGGACCTGAAACACCAAGGCGACCGCAGCATTCTCATGGTCTTCGACGAGAAGAACGGCGACTTCATCTGGCAGTTGGTTGTTCCGAAACTGGCTTCGGGTAAAGTCAACGATTGGGAGAATCTCGGCTTGCTGTCGTCGCCTACCGTCGAAGGGAGCCGAGTTTATATTGTCACCAGTCGATGTGAAATGATGTGCCTGGATGTGGACGGTTTGGCCAATGGCAATGATGGTCCGTTTAAGGACGAGGCACAGTACGTCGCGGGCCCCAACAGACCCAAAGCCGAGATCGGGCCGAAGGATGCCGATATCATTTGGGTCTATGACATGATGGACCAACTCGGTGTATTTCCGCACAACGCGTCGAATTGTTCCGTGTTGATCGTGGGTGACTCAGTTTATGCCTGCACGTCCAACGGACAGGATTGGACCCATTCGAATATCCCGTCGCCCCTTTCACCCAGCTTTATTGCCGTCAATAAGCATACCGGCGAATTTGTTGCTGAGGACGATGCCAAGATTGGGCCTCGCATTTATCACGGCCAATGGAGTTCGCCCTCGACAGGTATGGTGAATGGCAAACAACTCATCTTCTATGGCGGCGGTGATGGATGGTGTTATGCTTTCGACGGGAAACCGGTCAAGGGTGATGACACCAGCTTCCTCAAAACAGTTTGGAAATTCGACTGCAATCCTCCGCACTACAAAGTCAAGGATGGCAAGCAGATCAAATATCCGGCTCCGGAAGGTCCGAGCGAGATCAACTCGACGCCTGTTTTTTGGAAGAACCGCATTTACGTCGCGACGGGTCAGGACCCCGAACATGGCGAAGGTATTGGTAATTTGGTTTGTATCGATGCGACCAAAACGGGCGATGTAACCAAAACGGCCCAGATTTGGAGCTACGACAAGATCTATCGCAGCATCTCGACGGTTTCAATTACGCCCGATGGCCTCTTATTCGTCGGAGATTTTTCCGGTTTCGTCCATTGCCTGGACGCGGAGACGGGCAACGTTTACTGGGTCCATGATATGAAAGCGCACATGTGGAGTTCCACGTTAGTAGCGGACGGCAAAGTTTACGTCGGCGATGAGGACGGTGATTTTGTTGTGCTCGCCGCCACCAAGGAGAAGAAGATTCTGAGCAAGATGATGGTGGACGGACGGGAACAGGATGGTCCAAACCTTGGAACCCCGGTTTATTCCACGCCCATTGTTGCCAATGGTGTTCTCTATGTTGCCAGCAACACGCACCTGTACGCTTTTCACGACGCCGCTCGCAGCGCCGCAGCCTCCGATCAGCCACCCAAAGTCGATCTGAACCAGCCGAAGCCAAGAAAGTAAACCGAAGTTGCTCGCTTGACGAACCCCTCCTATTACGGCCACGGAGCCCGGACATTCCTGTTCGCAGCGATAGTCATGTGCTCGAGACTGCGCTGGAAGATTCTGTTGCTGTTTGGACGACCGAAGCTGCTGCGGACAGGAATGTCCGCGCTCCGTCGCCGGTTCATCGGAATAAGCCGCCTTTACATAATTACGCTTTAGAACTTTAAACATCGAAGCTCGAACTTTGAACGACCATGCCTACCGATCCCTCTCTCCAACATTCCATGAAAGCTGCGCAGGAACAGCTCGACGCTCATGTGCGCGAGATCGTCCAATGGCACTTCTCACCGGATACCGGATGCTCCTTCTGGCTCGATTGGGCCAAGAAAGCGGGATGGAATCCAGCGACCGAGGTGAAGTGTTTCGCCGACATTTTGCGGTTCCCACATTTTCAGGACGAATGGCTGCGTGATTTGCAACCCGAGGTTTGGGCGCCCAAGAAATATCAGGGACGTCCCTTCAACATCTTCGAAACCGGCGGCACAACGGGCATGCCTAAACAGCGTATTGGCTGGGACGATTACAAGGTAGATTACAGCGAGTTCTCGGAGAAGATTTCGGACGCGCACTTTCCGCGAAATCACTACTGGCTCATGATGGGACCGACCGGGCCGCGTCGTCTCCGGTTGGCCATCGAGCATTTGGCCAATGTGCGAGGCAGCTCGTGTTACTTCATCGATCTCGATCCGCGATGGGTTAAGAAAGTCATCAGCGGCAAACAATTCGAGCAAGCCAAAGCGTACATGGAACACGTGGTCGACCAGGCCGTAACCATTTTGAAGCACCGCAAAATTAGCGGGCTTTTTACCACACCGAAGCTTCTGGAAGCTCTCGCCGAGAAGATCAATCTTTGGGAAGCTGGCATTCGCGGCGTGTTTTGCGGCGGAACATCGATGGCGCCGCAGTACGTGCGATTCCTTGTCGAAGAGGTGCTCGAGAATCGGATCGGGTTCTATCCTACCTATGGCAACACTCTAATGGGTTTGGCCGCAAGTGTCCCTCTGAAAGCCGAAGATAGTTTTTCCGTCACCTATTACGCGCCGCAGCCTCGAGCGGTGTTGCGCGTCGTCGATCCTCAGAAAACCGATCAAGTCAAAAATTATGGCGAATGGGGCCGTGTTGAATTGACCACGTTGACGAAAGAGTTTTTCATGCCGCGCTTTTTGGAACGCGATGAGGCGATTCGCCGCGAACCGCGCGCTCCTTATGCTTGGGATGGGGTGGGCGACGTTCGTCCTTTCGGCGCGATGGAAAAGACGATCGTCGAGGGCGTTTACTAGGCCCGGAACGGTGGAATCACCACTCTTGTTCTTCCAATTGGCATGACGCAAGAAGCCGCGCCTCCTCACGTTCCGCTGCTTCCTGAATTCGATCATCAGCCACGAACGCGCATCGTGTTCGGCGTCGGCGCGGTTGAACGGCTTGGCGACCTCGCCCGAGAATTGGGCGCCAAAAGGCTTCTGCTTGTCACTGATCCCGGCATTGTGGCGGCGGGACATGCCGGGCGCGTCCGGCAAATCCTCGAGTCAGCCGGCCTGGACGTCGCTTTCTTTGATGCCGTGCGCGAGAACCCAACAACCGGCTGCGTTGACAGTTGTCTGGCGGTCGCAAGGGCCGCGAAGATTGACGCGATCATTGGCCTCGGTGGTGGTAGCGCGATGGACACGGCCAAGGGTTGCAATTTCGTTCTGACCAACGGCGGGCGCATGCAGGATTACCGTGGCTTCGGCAAAGCGACCAAACCGATGCTGCCTCTCATCGCAATTCCAACTACGGCGGGAACTGGCAGTGAATGTCAATCATACGCTTTAATTGGAGACGAGCAGACGCATCAGAAAATGGCTTGTGGTGACGCAAAAGCCGCCGCCCGCATTGCGATTCTTGATCCGGGCCTCACCGTTTCACAACCGGCGCCGGTCACGGCACACACCGGGATCGACGCGATTGCGCATGCGGTTGAGACGGCCGTCACCAAAAAACGAAACCCACTCTCCCTCATGTACTCGCACGAGGCTTTCAAGTTGCTGGCGCCTGCGCTGCCGCGCGTGCTCAAGGCTCCAAACGATTTGGAAGCGCGTGGACGCATGTTGTTGGGAGCTGCCTTTGCCGGTTTCGCAATTGAAAATAGCATGTTAGGCGCCGCTCATTCCGCGGCAAATCCGCTGACCGCGCATTTTGACGTCGTCCATGGAGAGGCGGTTGGCATTATGCTCCCACTTGTCGTTCGATTTAACGGACAGGATCCGTCGGCCCGTCAAGCCTATGCTGAATTGGCGTCGGCCCCCGAAATTGCTTGTGTGAGCGATGGACATGAACACGCTTTCGAAGCGCTCATCGCTCGATTGGAGTCGCTTCTGAATGCAGCACAGATCGCCCGTTCATTGGCTGATTGTGGTGTGCAACGTTCCGCCATTCCGATTCTGGCCGAAGAGGCGGCCCATCAGTGGACAGCCGGTTTCAACCCGCGTCCGATTCGCGCCGAAGATTTCGCAGCCCTGTATGAAGCTGCTTTCAATCAGCGTGGCCCTGGAGACGCGCCGGGAATTCCTTCTTGAATCTCAGTTATTCCTCTGGCAATAGCAAATGCGTGACGAGAAGCCGGTATAGCACGAAGCCTAGTGTCTTGCTATTCTGGACAGCCATATTTCGATCCGTTTCTATTCCGAGGTCCCAGGTTAGGCCAGCGCGCCGAATTGACGCCCTGTACTCGCGGCAACCGCAAAAGTGAATTCGGATCAGTTTCAAACAGCGAAGATCCAGACAAGGTCCGCAGCACCTACAATGGATACTCCGTGCGAGCCTTTGGCGCTCGAGACTGAAGAAAGAGCCAAGCAACTGAGGACGCTTTTGGTTGTCGATGATGATGCGGGTCCGCGGCAGGCCCTCTTCTTTCTGTTTAAGAATGACTACCAGGTCCTTCTGGCTGAGAACGGATTGAAAGCGCTCGACTTAGTGAAATCGCACGCCGTAGATGCCGCCATTCTTGATCTCCGAATGCCAATCATGT
Source organism: Verrucomicrobiota bacterium (assembly GCA_016871515.1). Lineage (GTDB taxonomy): Bacteria > Verrucomicrobiota > Verrucomicrobiia > Limisphaerales > SIBE01 > SIBE01. The sequence continues at coordinate 5,906 of VHDE01000024.1, read as the reverse complement.
CCGGCAGCGAAGTTCTAAATCAGCTCAAGAAACTCGACCCTGCCATTGAAGTGATTATTCTGACGCCTACGAAACGCTCGAAACAGCGCGCCAAGCTCTCCGTCTCGGCTCCTGTGATTACCTGACCAAGCCGTTTGAGATCCCGACCATGCAACAGGCCGTTGCGACGGCCATGGAGCGGCGCTCTCTCTCCAGCGAAATTAAAAATCACAACCGAAAACTCCTCGAGTTGCAGGACGAAATTCGCAACCGCAAAGTTTTAGAAGAGATCACCCGCGGGCGTGGCGAAATTTACGCCAGTATTTTTCACGACATTAATGGGCCGCTGATGATTATCTCCGGGTTTGCCGAACTTATCAATCAAAGCATCTACGACTCGTCTCGAATTGAAGGCGACAATCTTCAAATTGTTAAGGACCGGATTTCGCGAGTCATTCTTCAAGTCAGCAACTGCATACAAATCTCGAGGCGATATCTCAGCTTTCTCCGAGATGGCGCCGCGCAGAACACGCAGGTCGGCGTGAACCAAATCCTCAGCGACTTGCGACAATTGCTGAAAGCACATTGCGACGCCCAAAAGAACTCGCTGATCGTGCATCCTCTGCAGGTTGATGTGGCCGGGCGGATCAATGGCGCCGATCTTATCCAGGTGCTTCTGGATTTGACGATCAACGCCTTTCAATGCTCAAGCGAGCCGCATAAGGTTGAAATCCGGGCTCTAGTGCTCGGGCAACCGGTGGAGGTCGCCAGTTTCGTCGATGGGCCGTGCGACCGTCTCATCAATCGCGAAGGCTTCCAAAGCGCCGGGCCACAGTTGGCCATTTCTGTGACGGATAACAGGCCGGGTATTCCATCCGACATGCTGAGCCGGATTTTTGAGCCCTGTTTCACCACGAAAGCCAGCGGGTAGGTGACCAGTCTGGGTCTTTCGATTGTGGGACGCCTCGTCGAACAGGCTCATGGCGCGATTCACATCCACACAGAAGTCGGACGTGGAACGACCTTCACCGTTTACCTGTCCGCGCTCGAGCAACGATCCTCTTAACTGCTGGCTATTGCTGCTTGATGTAGCGATCGTAGGCGTCTCTCCCGAGAACCTTTCTCAATGAGTCTTGCTGCTGCGCCAGCATCTTAGCCAGAGCGGCGGCGCGCTGTTCGAGTGTGAGGGAAGCATCAGCGCGAATGCGCTCTCGTTCCAACGCGATCGCTTGGTTGATCTGATAGAGCGGCAAAACCGCCTCGGCCGGCGCCCCGATTTTCTGGGCCGAGGCTTGCGCTTGGCGAAACGCTGGATCCTGATTGAACTTATATAACTCGAAACGCTCGGAACCGAGCACCTGCTTGAGCACCGCTTCCTGCTGGCCTTCGAGTCCTTCTCGCCGTTTGGCGCTGGCCACGTCGCTGCCACTATGGTGGAGCTGAATTTGCTGAGCGGCGGCGTCGCGTGCGCGAAACAGGCTTCGAAATTCATCCGGCGTTAACTCCAGCGCTTGCAACTCTGCGCGGAGGCTTTGTGCAGTCTGCGAGTAACGCAAGAGGTATTCCTCCATCTGCGCTGGCGTCAAAACCCGCGCGAGCGCTTCACGTGTTTCCTGACGCAAGCGCGCTGCTTCAGACGGATCAGGCGCTTGGCCAGCTTGTTGCCGCGCCGCCAGGTGCTCTTGCAATCGCGACACAGAGCGTGAGTGAAGGTTTCGCACCGCCTGTTTCGAGTCCGCGGATAAGGCGCCGAGAACCGGCCCATCGAGCGGCAGATTCCATCGATCGACTTGAGACTCCGTTGCTCCCTCCCAGTTCGGCCCCAGGAGTTGAACGAGCAAAGCTTGACGTTCAAGTTCCAGTGCTTGCAGTTGCGCGGCAGCGGCGTGGCTGACGTCCACATCTGGTTCAGAACGCCACCATTGTTGTTCGGGAGTGATAATCTCCGTGGCTCGTTTGCGGGCAAAGAGCGTGTTGACCTCCGCCACGATGATGTCTCGAATTGTCGATTCAGGACAGCCAATCCTCCGGAGATTCGCGATGTAAACCGGATAATCCTCCGATTCAATTTCTTGCCAGGTAAAATATTGTCGCCGGACAACGACGTTGGTTTTGATCGATCGAGCCGCAGCCGGCGTTTCTGGAGATTTGGAGACTAACGCGAGCCCAAGCGGTTTTTCCTGCTGGCTGCGATAGGTGAGAAAAAGCGCGAGAGCGAGGGCTATGTTCAAGCCCGAAGAAACGAGCAATACGACTCCGGCTCGCGAGCGCATTACTGCTATGGTTGCGCAAATTTCTCCTCACCGCAAACGGAATTTCAATATCACCCTGGTTCTCGCACCTGGAACGCCTTGTCGCGACGCAGACTTGTAGTCTGCCGTCTCGCCGACTGGCAGTCGGCACTGCTCTCGCTTTGTCCAGCGCATCCGATCTTGCGGAGGCTCTGCAGACTGAAAGTCTGCGATACGGCAGAGTGAAACTCTGCGTTACGAGGAAGGCACATCCTGGTGGTGCTGTCGAAGCGCGTCTAGCCCGGGTCAGCTTTGGCTAAGCCGTTTGAGTGGCGCATCGAACAGCATCTGGTGAGCCTCATGAAGAATACCGGGGATACGGTCCGCAAAGGGGCTTCGCCGAAGAGTTTGCTGGAGGTCTGCGTCGCGTGCCTTGCTGGCATTCTCGCCCGGAAACCAGTGATCCCCTTGACCGAGCAAGTTGTAACGCATTTTGCCCCAATCCACGAGGTCCAGTGATTTCGCGTAAGTCCAGAGCCTCAAAATCTCTAACAAGTTCACTTGGCCGGGGACATCGACGTACTGTGGCAAACCTTGGAACCAACGCTGACACCAATCTTCGCCGAGCGTCCGGTTCATTTCGGCCCGGAGACGTCGTTCGATTGGTTCAATCGCGGACGCCATTCCATCGTAATATTTAAGAGCGCCGATATGTTCTTCAAAGTCGCTCGGTCGCGCCGCGCCGCAACTCAGCGTGTGCACTTGTGGCCGCGCCAAGCAGTAAAGGTCATTGAATTGCATCGGGGTCAGCGGCTGGCACAATTCCACGAGCTTCGGCGGTGGCGCGTACAATTTGCCGCCTTTGTCATTGGGACTGATGATAAACAGTCCCATGTCCTTTTGGTAAGCGGCCTGAATGGCCGGCCAATTCAAGTCGTTGACGAAGTACCAATGCACATTCACGTAATCGAATTCGCCGGAAGCGATGGCATCCAAAATGATGTCGGTCGTGGCATGAGTGGAGAAGCCAAGGAAACGCACGCGCCCTTCGCGTTGCAGCTTGCGCACCGCCGCTACACAACCGCCTTTCTTCAACGAATGATGGAGAAACTCGCGGTGATTGACCCCATGCAACGCCAGCAAATCGACGTAATCGAGCCGAAGGCAAGCCATCGAGCGATCGAAGGTTTTCAAAAAGGCCTCGGCACTTTCGTGCGGCGCCACTTTCGTTTGCACGATGATTTTGTCCCTCGGAAGTGTGGGCAAAATCTGGCCGAGTTGCATCTCGGACGAGCCATAGCCACGCGCCGTTTCGATATGATTGATCCCCAACTCGACCGCTCGTTGAATCGTCGCTTCCAAATTCTTCTGATTGTCCGGAGGAATCTCTCGAGGGTCTACGTCCTGCCACTTGAACTGGTAGCGCATCCCACCGCAGGAAAAAACAGGCATGGACAATTCAGTGCGGCCGAAGCGACGGTATTTCATGGGCGAAAGGTATGCCATGGCTTCCGCTGCAAAGCAACGACACGCGAATGGGTCGGCGACTGCCGCGATTCTGCCCAGAATGGCAGGCTAGGTGGTTTCAGTGCCGCCGCTCGGCGCGCGCCAGCGTTTGGACTGCGTCCGGCTTGCTGGCCCTTTGGCACAGCCCGCCGCACTCCCAAAGCGGGAGTTTAGGCTGCCATGGCGGCGCGAATACGTTGCACGAGTTTGTTGTCCGTGGCGCCCGATCCGCGCAGGTAGAAAAGGCTGGAGGCCAGATAACGGGCCCGCGCGTCGGATGAAACGTGATGGTAATCCTCGAGAACAGCCGAACTGAACTTGTAATCGTGCGAGTCATTGCCCTTGAGAAAAACGAGCCGCTGAGCTGCATCGATTAATGGCTTGGGATTTGGATGCTGTTGCAAATACGACAGCGCCTTGCGAGCGGCCGTCAACTTATCCTGTGACACTTCGGCAAAGATTTCTTCCGGGGCCCGCTCGACGCTGCCGCTCAATGGCAGCGGCTCGAACTGATCGATCTGATAATCTTTCAAGTTCGCGCTTCGCCCCCGGAAGAGCGGAAGATAAGATGCGTTCTGGAGAAGAATGAGCCGGCGCGTTTCGTCATTGCCGGAAGTTTGAAACGCGAAATGCAAGGCATTAGTCGCCGTCACGCTGTGCAGACTTCCAATATCAGGCCGGCGCATCATCAATTCGCCGGCGGCTTCGAACAATGCATCCCAGATCGATTGCGGCGCGGTTCCCTTGTTCAATAGCTCGACGACTTTCTTGGCCGCGTCTTGATCGGAACCTTGGCGCAGCGCGGCGAGCAATTCTTTTGCAGCCGCCGGATCGGTTTTGCCCGAGCGCCAGTCGGATCGAATGCGCGGCGCCAATTCCAGATTGCGGCGCCAGGGACGATCCTCGGCATAATCATTCTCGGCGGGGTTGCCTTTATCATGGGCCAACAAGGCAAAAGCGAGCGACCGGATAACCGGCTCCGCATGTTGCCATCCGATGGCGTGAAGCGTGCGCCAGCCGTTGGCCACGTAGATCGCCTTGTGCGCAATGTTCCGGAAATCGCGGGCGCCATACCGGCAAAGCAGCTCGAATATTTCCTGCGCTCCGGCGCCGCGCGCCAGCCCGGCGGCAGCGGTGTCTGCTGCGGATTCGTCCCATTTGTCCATCGCTTGAATGAATGCTTCGCGCGCTTTGTCCGCCGAAGGAACCCTCGATTCATCCGTGGCCGACATGGTCCAATCGCCTTCGCGGACATCTTGCGCTTGCGAATTCTTGAAATTGTCGAGCGCCCAGAAGATCGGCAGCCAACGATCCGAGTCAGGCGAAGCCATACTGGCCAAGTGAGCCGAATTGACGACCATCACGGCGTGAAATTTGAAACCGACCGCTGGCCGGGGACGGATGTTGCGAATGCCGGCGAGCAACAGCGCCGCCAGAACATCGCGATAATTCAAGCCGCGCTTCACGCGCGCGGCCACGTCTTCCAAAAGCCGTTCGCGCGAGCTCTCCTCGATCAACCGAACCAGCGGCTCAATCTCTGGATCGAGCCGGACAATCTTTGGGTTGAGATTGGCTTCGGCGGCGGATACGCGCGGCAAGCGCGACATAAATGCTAAATCGCCCAGACCAAGGAGAGCACTGGTCGTGGCGGAAGATCGGATAAAGGTGCGGCGGGAATACGGTTTATTCATACGATGACTCCAATGATTTGGTTCGCGAGCGATCCGATTAGTGTTTGGACGATGGCGCAGGCTTTTGGCGGCGGCAAGGAGAAACACGCAGGGCGAACGCATCTAAATTCCTTCCGGTTTCCCACCGAGCAGTCGCAATAGATAAGCGTGATCCCGACCGGCGTTGAGCTGTTTGCCTTTGATTCCACGCTTTTTGGTTTTCTCTCGTTTCAATAAGTTCAAGGCCAGCCTGCGCAGCGTGGCCAGATTCTCGGCGGCATAGCCAGTACGCGCACGACTCTGGTCCTCGCGAAAACAGACGTCCATGCTCCAATGCACTTTGTTCTCCACGCCCCAATGCCCGCGCACCGCGCGGGCGAACGTGGCCACGTTGAGTTTTAAACTCGATAGATAATACCTCCGTTCCACCCTGGTTTTGCCATCGATCTCTCGGATCGATTCTGCCATCCCGACACTGCGCAAGCCTTCCCATTTGGCTTGATCGGCAAACCAGTCCATG
>VHDE01000023.1 GCA_016871515.1 Verrucomicrobiota bacterium | reverse complement strand
GAGGAGATCCTCATGAGTCCGGAGCAACGGGAGGGGTTCCTGGGCCGAATGCGCGCGCAAGTCAACGTCGAGGATTATCGGTGGATCGAAACCTTCTGTCAGATCGCCGTCACATTGGACCGCGACAACTTAAGCAAGCTGCGGCACCTGCTCTTTGGCCGCAAAACTCAAACGACCGACCAGGTTTGTCCGCCCGCGGCCTCCACGGGTGGCCAGCGGACCAGGCCGCGTGCCGCCAAGGGGCACGGCCGATGCCCCGCCGCCGGGCTACACCGGTGCGCGCTGGATTCCCGGGGCTCATCCTTCCCTGCGCCCAGGCCAGCGCTGTCCCATCAGCGAACGTGAAGGTAGATGTGACCGGGCAAGTGAAGGACGTGGGCTTGGGAGCAGACCGAACAAGCGGAACTTACACAGTCGTGGACGATAACGAGATTTCGAAAGGCGACTTCAAGATCAACGCCGATGGAGCCTACAGCTTCACGGTCCACCTCAAGATTAAGAGCAAAGGAAAGGAGATGCTGCCACGTCAAATCAACGTTACCGTGAAGGCCAAAGATAACGCCGGCAACGAGGGTTCGGCCTCACTCATTGTGTCGGTGCCTTAGTTGCGGACAGGCGGGACGCACCTGTCCTACTCGTTCCAGAACTTTCGAATAGCCTTCGAGATGCATTCGGCCCTTTGAATCGAAGTCGGATTCCACCACGATGGAAATAATTCACGGTAACGTGTTTGCGCAAAACGCGAATCGATGAGCAAGACCACACCGCGGTCCGTTTCAGAACGAATGACTCTTCCGGCTGCCTGGAGCACACGGTTCATTCCTGGAAACGTATAGGCGTAGTCGAATCCAGCCCCTCTCTTTTCCTCGAAGTAACCGCGAATCAAATCGCGCTCCAAACAAATCTGCGGCAAGCCAACGCCCACAACTATTGCGCCAATAAGCCGGTCGCCTGCCAGATCGATCCCTTCGCCAAAAATGCCTCCCATAACCGCGAAGCCAACCAATCCTTCTGGATGCTCGGTCTGAAAAACTTTAAGGAACCCAGCCCGCTCCTCTTCCGTCATACTTGGCCTCTGCGCGATCGTCTTCACTTCCGGGGCTAGAGACCGAAACCTTTCCATTACCTGATCGAGATATTTGTAGGATGGAAAGTATGCCAGATAATTGCCCCGCTTCGGTTCGACGAGACCCGCAATCGCGCACGCCACGTGATCATAGGTCGCTTCTCGTGCCTTAAAATTCGTGGCAATTCGATCCGCAACCAGCACGCCGAGATGTTCGCCGGGAAAGGGCGAAGCCAACCGCAGCGTCGAGTCCTCGCGAGATCCCCCCAACACTTCCCGGAAGTAATCCAGCGGTGACAGGGTCGCCGAAAAAAAGATGCCCCTCCCCTGCCCTAGCGTCTTCCGAATCAAAGCGGATGCGTCCAGGCAAAACAGCCGAAGACGCGGCTTCCCCAAATCGTGGTCGAAAATAGCAACAAAACGCTCGTCGAATAGATCAGCCGTTCGGACAAAACGCACCGTCTTAAAATAGAGTTCCAATAAAACGTCGCGAAAGAGAGCAGGCCTGTTCTGAGCCAACCACAGTTCAGCGTGCTCAAGAAAGATTTGAAGCGAGGAAACAAGCGCGCTGGGACATTCGCGCAGAACAAACGAACTCGGCGCGTTGTCACAGGTCTCGTCAATGCCTCGTTTGCCCCAAGCCAGGAGTTCTTTGTTCACTTGACGAAGCGCGTACGCACAGGCCGGAACGTCGTCCCGCAAGAGACGGCAGAGTTCGACGATCTCCGATTGACGCAGGTCGGCTGAGAACATTTCGCGGGCGCGATCCACCAGATTATGGGCCTCATCGATGAGCAGCGCATAATTGTTGGCGGTTGCCCGATTCAGATGATTTGCAGATTGGGACCTCTCTTCGAAAGCCGATGACGCGGTCGCACGCGTGCTGAATGTTGAGTTTTGTGAATCTTTGACAAGCTCGGGCAGTTCTGTGATCCGTGCAACGGTTCGACTGCGGCCAGGATACGTCTGGTCTTCGGCAAAGAAATGTTTCAGTTGAACCCGAGGATCAAAGACGTAGTTGTAATCGCAGATAATCGCGTCCACCCAAATGGAAAGATCGAGAGACAATTCAAAAGGACAAACCTGAAACGCCCGCGCGACTTCCTCGATAATCGGCCGCGTGATGGTTTCGCGTGCCAGAGCGGCTTTCATCGCTGGCTTAACGCGGTCGTAATAACCGATCGCAAACGGACAAGTCTGAACGTCGCAAGGCTGGCCGTTGTTGAAGCAGATTTTTTCACGCGCCGTCAGCGTGAGCGATCTCAGGCGCAATCCCGCACGACGCAACTCCTCGATCGCTTGCCCGGCAACGGTCCGGCCTATGGTCTTGGCCGTGAGATAGAAGATGGTTGTCACAGAGGCCGCGCTTAAAGCTTTCAGCGCGGGATAAAGGACCGAAACTGTCTTGCCAATGCCAGTTGGCGCTTCAGCGAATAGATTGCCGCCATGAGTGAGAACGCGATAAACAGCCTCGCATAGTTCGCGCTGGCCCTTGCGATATTGCTGAAACGGAAACGCCATTGACACAATCGAGCGGTCGCGGCATGAGCGCCACTGAACATAATCAGTTATCCAATCGAGATATTGGACCATGACCTCGTTGAAGAAGTTCCGCAGGTCGACGGCGCGAAAGGATTCCTGATACTCGTTCAGCTCGTTCGATTCCAAATCAAGATAGGTGATTTGAATGCCAACACGTTCGCAGGAATGCGTCTGCAAATAAATGGCGGCGTAAATCTTAGCTTGTGCCCAATGCATGGGATCCGCCTCGGAGACCCGGCCCATAGTCGTTTTAATTTCTTCTATGAAGAGGCTTTCAGGGGAGCGGCGCACCACGTCGATACGTCCCCGCAGCGTAAAAATGAATTCTGGCGTTTCGTCCTGATAGGAGACAGGAACTTCTGTCTCACAATCCGCCGGGCGCAACCGTTGCAGGCGCTGATGCCCGCGCGTCCCAGCCAAAGCCCGTCCAGTGCTCACAAATCTGCCGGAGCCACCCAGATTGCCGGTCCGGAGGATGAACTCGACAAGTTCGCGCACCGAGATGGTCAGTCTAAGTTTTGGCATAGTGCAAAGCGCACACTTGGCAAGGACGGATTCCGCTCTGATGTCTTCGGGTAATTGAAAGAGCATTTGTCCCGGAGGGACTGCACGAGAATAGCCCGGCGTTTTAACGCGTTTCAACGCCGGGAACCGAATCGCCCGAGACGCAAGTCCCGAAGGGACGGTTGAAACGCTCCTTTCTCAATTGCATTTCAGCCGTCCCTTTCAGGACTCGATCCCTTGACGATCCGGTTCCTGGCGTTGAAACGCCAGGCTATTCTCATGCAGTCCCTCCGGGGCAGATATTTGCCACACGGCTTTGAATTACCGAAAGGCATTAGACTCCACTCCGTTCCCAATTTCCTTTCGGGCATTATTATTAATCGTAACGGAACAGCTCCGCTTCGGTCAAAATGGCGGTATTACTGTCGAAAGACACGTTGACACTCAGAATCTTAATGTCTAGTGTAGCTTCAGTTTTAACCGTATAAATTTAGGCACATGTTATTACGACTTAGCTTAGTGGTGGCGATTCTGGCCGGATTAGCGGCAATCTATTTCAGTCATTTTAAGGTCTCGGAAAGAATTACGAATTTGACCTCGGAGCGAGATACCGCGTTGGGAGCTCAGCGAACGGCGGAAGACGCGCAACGAAAAGCTCAGGCGGACGCAAAGAAAGCGAAGGAAGATGCGACCAAAGTAACGACGCAGTTGAACGATACCATGGCCGCCTTTCAGGAAACGAAGATCCAACTGACGGAGCAGCAGAAGACAACAACGCGACTGGACGAAGAACTGAATCGAGAAAGAGGCATCTTGAGAGATGTCCAGCAGGAGCTCGCCGGGTTCAAGCTGTTGGGAATCAAGCCGGAAGAGCTCAAGAAGCTACAGAGCGAGTTAACGAACACCAGGAAAGAACGCGATGCCTTTGTCGCCGAAAACAAGATCCTTCTGCAAAGCAACAACCAACTTCGAGCTGATTTAAGCCGCTATACTGGAGACAAGGAAGTTGATATTCCGCTGCCCGCTGGTCTCAAAGGCAAAGTCCTGGCTGTCGATCCGAAATACGACTTTGTCGTCCTCGACATCGGCAGCACGCAACAGGTCGTGGAACGCGCCAAGATGCTTGTGAATCGGGACGGCAAGTTTGTTGGAAAAGTTCAGATCACGAAAGTGGAACCCAATCGCAGCATCGCCAACATCCTTCCCGACTGGAAGCAGGAGGAAGTCCTGGAGGGCGACATGGTCATCACTCAGTAACCATGTCTTTCCGTCGTCTTCCTCTTAAAGCCGGCCTTTTCGTTCTGCTGGTTTTGTTAGCGGAGTTTGCTTCCGGTTGCGCCAGCAGAAGGTCTGACACGCTTTCCGATCGCCCGTGGAATGCACCCCGAAGTTGGGAGCATGGATTGCCGTCCTCGATGATGGAAGGCCGGTAAGCTCCAGGGTGTCTTCAACAAGAGGGCGGAGAACACTGAGAGACTCAGGCTTAAATTCGACTTCAGCTCCGTTCTCTCTGTTCCCTACTGTTTCAGTCCGCTTCACCATTTCATTTCATTTCACTTCGCGAACTCGATGCATCGAGTTTCGCGAACGACCGTAACACGAATCTGTCCGGGGTACTGCAGTTCGTCTTCGATCTTTCGTGCTAGATTTCGCGCCAAGGCCGAGGCTTGCTCATCGTTGACCTGATTGGGGTGAACCACGACTCGCAACTCACGTCCAGCCTGCACCGCAAAGCATTTGTCCACGCCCGGAAATGACAGGCCGATCCGTTCAAGGTTTTCCAAGCGCTTGATGTAAGTAGCCATCGTTTCGGACCTCGCGCCGGGACGTGACGCGCTGATGGCGTCGGCGGCGCTCACCAGAATCCCGAAAAGGTTTGTGTGAGGCACTTCATCGTGATGCGAGGCGACACCGTTCACTACCTCTTCGGACTCGCCATAACGTTTGATAAAGTCAGCGCCAATAATGGCGTGCGAACCTTCCACTTCGTGATTGATCGCTTTGCCAATGTCGTGCAGGAGGCCGGCGCGTTTGGCGGCCAGCACATCCAAGCCAAGTTCAGACGCCATTAAACCTGTCAATTGGGCAACTTCAATAGAATGATCGAGGATGTTCTGGGAAAAACTATGGCGGAAGCGGAGGCGGCCCATCAGCTTTACCACTTCGACATGCATCGATGTGAGGCCCAATTTGTAAAGAGCTTCCTCGCCCGCCCGGACAATGGCTTCGTCCATCTCCTGAGAGACCTTGGCCACCACTTCTTCAATGCGCGTCGGATGAATCCGTCCATCGGTGATCAATCGCTGCATCGATTCACGCGCGATCTCGCGTCGCACTGGATCGAAACCCGAAAGCACGACTGCGTTTGGAGTATCATCAATCAGGACAGTGATGCCGGTCGCAGCCTCGAAAGCGCGTATGTTCCGTCCTTCGCGCCCGATAATGCGTCCTTTGATCTCATCGCCCTGCAAAGCAACCGTGGCTGTGGTTGTTTCAAACGTGTGCGCTCCTGCGTAGCGCTGGATGGCTAAGCTAATGATCCGCCTGGCTTGCTCTTCCGTTTTGGTTTTAGCCGATTCCATGATGTGGCGAGACAAGTCACCAGCATCGCCCAGGCATTCCTCTTCAATTTCCTTGAGGAACAAAGTGCGGGCTTCGGTTTCGCTCAGATGTGAAAGCCTCTGCAACTGTTCCTTCCGAAGCGTGATCAATTGAGCCAATTCCTTCTGGGCTCCCTGAAGATCGGCTTGGCCCTTTTGGAATTCTAACTGGCGCTCGCGCAGATTCTTCTCCTGATTCACCAACCCTTCCAACTGGCCGTTGATGAGCGCTTCGCGTTGAGCGACGCGATGTTCGAGGTCAGCCAGTTCGCGCCGGCGCGCCGCGAGCGCCTTTTCGCCTTGCTCGCGCAACTTCAGAGCTTCTTCATTGGCCGCCAGACGGCATTCGCGGGTGATCGTCTCCGCCTCGCGCCGCGCGTCTTCCAAAATGGCTTCTTCGCTCAGCTTAATCGCCGCGCGCAGATGGGTCTCTCGCCAACGAAACAACCAGTAACCCAGCAAAGCGCCAGTCAGCAGAAGGACAGCTCCTTCCGAAAGCGAGTGTTCCAGCCAAGAGATCATCTCAAAGCCCCATCAGGCTCACATCTAACCATCTCGTCGGCGTCAAAAGATAATTCAAACATATATCATGCGGTTCGACCGGTATCTCGGCCCTGATCTGTTCGTCAAAACCGACACCGCACTTGGCGCCTCGAATATCGCGCAAAAGGCGGTCGTAAAAGCCTCTGCCCCGGCCAACCCGTCGTCCACTCATGTCAAATGCTACTCCAGGTACTAAGATCAAGTCTAGTTGGTTTGATGGCAAACGGGGTGAATCACCGTCCGGTTCCAAAACCCCAAAACGGCCGCGCGCCATTGGTTGCTTGAAATGATCGACGCGGCACGGCACATAGGCATTCTGTTCGGCCGCGAAGCGGGGCAGCGCAACAGTTTTCCCTTGTTCAAGACACTCTTTCCACAAAGGCGAAAGATCCAGCTCGTCCGAAAGCGGCGCATAAAAGAGGATGGCCCGGGCGTTTTGCCAAATCTTCTGTTGCCGCAATAGTTGGCAAGCTTGATTCGAGGCAGCCGAACGCACTGGCGATGCAATCGCTTTCAACTGGCCACGAACCTCGTCGCGAATCGCCGTCTTGCGGTCGCGTACGCCGGTTAGCTCATTCAATGACATAGCTTTCGCTAGGCCCTCTTGGCTTGGGCTGACAAGGTGCGCCATCTTTCTAGGCGTTCCTTGATAGCTTTCTCGGTCCCTTGGTCCGTCGGCTCATAATATCGCTTCGCCGCGCCGAGGTAATCTTGGGCGACGAAATGATCTGGATGATCGTGGGCGTATTGATAGCCCTGGCCGTGGCCCAGTCGCTTGGCGCCCGGATAATGTGTGTCCCGCAAATGTTCGGGGACCGGCAAGGTTCGCCCCGCGCGAACGTCTTCCAACGCGGAGTCAATCGCGGTGTAACTGCTGTTGCTCTTGGGAGCAGTGGCAATGTAGATCGTCGCTTCAGCCAAAGGTATGCGGGCTTCCGGCCAGCCGATGAATTCGGCGGCCTGATGGGCTGCGTTGGCGACCATCAATGCCATTGGGTCGGCAAGACCAACATCTTCGGCCGCGCAAATCACGATCCGGCGCGCAATGAAGCGCGGGTCCTCGCCAGCATGGATCATTTTCGCGAGCCAGTACAACGCCGCATCCGGATCGCTTCCGCGCATTGATTTGATGAAAGCGGAAATTGTATCGTAATGCGCATCGCCGTCGCCGTCGTAGACAACTGCTTTCTTTTGAATGCTCTGTTCCGCGATTGACAAATCGATGCGAACGACGCCCTCGGAATCAGGCGCCGTCGTAAGCGCCGCGACTTCGAGTGAATTAAGCGCTTTTCGTCCGTCGCCATCGGCGATCCTGGCCAAGTGCGCCAGAGCTTCCGCGGTTGCGTGAATTTTGAGGTGACCGAGGCCGCGTTCGGAATCTGCCAGCGCCCGTTTCATCAATTCCAACAGCTCGGCTTCTGCGAGCGGACGCAGTTCAAAAATCTGCGAACGCGATACCAGCGGCGAGTTGACGAAGAAAAACGGGTTGTGTGTTGTTGCTCCGATGAGTCGGATCACGCCGCTCTCGACGTCCGGCAGCAAGACATCTTGCTGGGCTTTGTTGAAGCGATGAATTTCGTCGATGAACAAAATGGTCGGTTGCCCGGTGTTCTCCAACCGATTCGCCGCCGCCGATAAAACGCGCCGCATGTCCGCCACGTTCGACTCCGCGCCGCTCAGACGTTCAAATCTGTTGTTCGTCTGATTGGCAATGATCTGAGCGAGCGAGGTTTTTCCGGTTCCGGGCGGTCCGTAAAAGATCAGTGATTGAATACGGTCCGCTTCAATGGCTCGGCGCAGCAGTTGGCGGAGACCCAAAATGTGAGATTGGCCGACGTATTCTTCGAGCGTGCGAGGCCGCATGCGCGCTGCGAGAGGCGCTTGTAGAGATGGCTGGCGGCTCACCCGCGGGGTGTCGGCTTTCAACGGCCGAGGCGCAGTCTCGAAAAGATCATCCCGCAGCATGCATCCACGATAATCCCTTTGCCGGCAATTGCCCAAACAAAACATTCAGACTAAACGATTCTATTGCACTCCAGCGGCAATAAACTCCAACAGATCCGCCATCTCTTGCGGACTTAAGGACGCTTCCAAGCCTTCGGGCATCATCGATTGGCTCGAACTTTGAAGTTTCTGAATTCTCGAACGCAGGATGACATTCTCAACACCAAAGGCCTGGCGCAACGTCACGCTGGTCGCATTCTCATTTGCAATCAGGCCAAGCAAGCTTTCGCCGTCTTTGGTTGCCACAAGATAATTCACGTAGTTTGGCGGCACTTCGCGATTCGGATCGATGATGCTCGTCAGCAGCTTCTCCTTTCCGCTCGATTTGACGCTGGCCAGATCTGGTCCGACCGCGTGTCCCTCCTGCCCCAATCGATGGCAGGACGAACAGCGCTCCACGTAGATTTTCCTGCCGCGCGCGGCTTCAGCGCGAAGTTCGAGCGCCGGAAGAAATTGCTTCAGCACTCCATCTCGATCGGAAGCAGACTTTTGGGCAAAGAGCTTCTGCGCATGTTCCTGAATGTTCGGTTCGCGGTGGGATCGCAAAAGCTGAACTTGGGCCGGCGAAAATTCCGCGGCCGGGACGATGTTGCGCTCGACGCCGGCGAGCAATTCCGGAATTTGCTGCGGCCGGGAAATTAACGCCGCGAGCGCTTCGCTTCGAAAACGCGGCGTCAACTGAGGCCAGCTCTTCACCAAGGCCGCCGCCGCTTCCGGCTCTTTGAAGCGCCGCAGGGCGGTGATGGCTGCTTGCTGGACCGGCTGAGGTTGATTCACTCCGAGCAGCGATGAAAGAGTTTGGCGGGCGCTCTTCCAATCCATAACTCCCAAAAGATCAATCGCCACGATACGTTGATGCTCCGGTTCATTCTCGTCGGCCGCGGACTCAACGGCTTCACGCTCCGTCTGTTTCAGTTTCGATTGTGTTTGGCTATCCAAGTGCGCTATCAGCATCCCAGAACGACGCATCCCATCGAAGACCGCGCGCGCCAGCAGAAACTTCTCGTTGCGGTTAAAAGAACCCGCGAGATAGGAAACCGTGAGCGCAAGATCGTTTGTCTTCTTTCCTGCCGCGATCAGGCCCACAATTTGTGAAAAGAACTCCTGCATTGCCGGAGAGGTCTGCATTTCGATTGGTCCGAGCGGAGGGATCGCGCCAACAAAGAACATGTAATTGGCGCCGGCGCCGAGGGAGTTCAGAATCGCCGCGCGCATCCAAGGATCGGAATAGTCCTGCTTCAGCAATACGCCCAGGCCAGGCGGCCCTTTCTCGAATTGTTTGATTTCCCCGAGGACGAAGGCGAGTTGATAGCGCACTCCAATGTCTGGATCGATCACAAGCGAAAGAAGTTTTTGCATCAGTTTCGCAGCCGGCGGGCTCTGGCCGAGAAAACTTTGACTCAAACGAATCGCATGCTGGCGCGTCACCGCCGCCGGACTGGAGAGCGCATCGACGAGATGCTCCACCTTCAGGGCGCGCAAAGCATCGAGCGCGTAAAGGCCGTGCATGCGCGCCAGACCGTTTGCCGATGCCAGCAACTGTTCCAGAGGCGCGATTGCCGCCTGATCCTGACGCTCGTAAAGCAACCGCGCCGCCGCATCACGGTGCCAGCCGTTGGGATGCTCGAGCGTCCGGACCAATTCGAGGGTGCTCGCTGCGCTCAGCCTGGGAAGTTTGGGTTGCTTGAAACCGTCCGGCACAATGCGGTAAATGCGCCCGCGATCATTGCCGCTGTTCAAATCCAAATGCTGTTTGATTGACGGCGGCAGTGACCACGGATGTTCAATCACTTCGCGGTACATATCGGCAACGTAAAGCGTCCCATCCGGCGCGTTCGCGAATTGCACAGGGCGAAACCAATTGTCGGCGGAAGCGACGAACTCCGATTTCAATTCATCTTCATCTCGCTTTGCGATGAGGCCAACTCCATCAGGAAAGAGTTTCTTCCGGTGAATTAAATTGCTTCCGCAGTCGGCGATGAAGGCGTCCCCGCGATATTCTTCCGGCCACGCATTGCCGCGATAGATTGTCACTCCGGTCGCGCCGGTGAAATAACCGGAAGGCCTCCCGCCGCCTTCGATGGGACCGGACACCAACCCGGCAACGCGCCATTTCGTTCGAATGACACGCCACGGTTCGTCGGGGCTAAGGCGAAACACTTCCGCGGCCGGGCCGTCCGCGGCGATATTCACGAGCGGATTGGGCATCGAATAGAAAGGATTTCGTCCTGCGTACGCATCTTCATACATCAGCATCTGAATATGCGCGCTGTTGCTGCAGACGAATTTGCGGCCTTGATCGTCGAAGCTGAGGCCGTGCTGGCCGCCGCCACTTTCCGGCCGGAGCTCAAGCGTCCGCGGGTCGAAAGAGAAATCGCGCCCGCGCAGATCGACGGGCTTGCGAGCCGGATGCTTGGGCGAGGTGACCTTCCCGCCGTTAGCCGCCGTCGCGCCGTGAATTCGATTGTCGAGACCCCAGTTGAAACTGTTGAGAAGCTGTTGCACATTGAGCCGTTCGACTTGCGTCCCAAATCCAGTGAACACGACTTCTCGCACATCGGCCGCCCCATCGCTATTGGTATCCTTGCAGAAGTAGATGTCAGGAGTCGCGCCAACGAATACGCCGCCATCATAACAAATCACTGCTGTCGGCCACGGCAAGTCCTTCACAAACACGCTGCTTTTGTCGAAGCGGCCATCGGCGTCGGTGTCTTCGAGCAGCCGAACCGTGCCTAACCGCTCATCGCGCCGTTCGGAGTAATCGCGCATCTCAACGACGTAGAGCCGCCCATTTTCGTCGAATGCCATCGCGATGGGATCGGCGACCAACGGCTCGGCGCCCACCAGTTCGAGCTGGAAGCCGCGCCTGACCCGAAACGTGCTCGGCGCCTGGCTAGGCTCAGTTGCGGGAATTCGCGGCAGGTCCTGCGCGGCAAGGGAAGGTTCAGCCGCGCGGACGGGAGGGTCCAAGGCCAAAGGGACCATCGCTGCAGCCGCGCCTATCAAGATGCGGCTTGAACTTCGTGAGGCGCCAGACATGCCGAAGTTGGCCCGCATCTTCGCTGCCAGCGCACGACCAATCCGCGAGAAACAGCAAAACATGCGCACACGAAAACAGGCGGAACGCTGCGCGCAAGCTTTTTGTTGGCTGCCGGCGCCGCCAGCATGCGCGCGCGCACGCCTGCCTCACGCGCAAGAACCGGCGCCTAGCTAGCTGCTAGAATCTGTCTAGGGATCTCTGTCCCTTCAATATTTCATTCGCTCGCGCCCATTTACCAGGAGGTCTTGCCGCAGAGCTAGCGCTGGGTCGCAAGCTCGCGCTGAAGAAATTCATGACGCTCGATAACGCTCTCGCGAAAGCGCTGGACGGCTCGTTCGTGGTAATCTGGAAAATCAGAGCGAGATTGGGCGAGCGCCGGTTGGATGACAGCCTCCAATTGATCGATGCGTTTCAAGATCTCATCAACCTTGAAAACATTGGTGTAAAGCACCGAGACTCTCTCCAGATACCGCCTTCTTCCTTCTGGGGTCTCAATGACAGCGTTGGCAACCATCCCGCGCATTGGTGGAAGGATCGAGTTTGGCGAACGCCGCCGGCGAGCGCCGAAAGTTTGATCCATCCCGTGAGGGATAAAGATCATCTTGTTTGAACCCAAATCATGGAAGACACGAAAGTTGTTTCGGTTCATCAAATATCCATCCCAGTGGGCCATGATCACCTCCATCGCCATCAGGGAAAGAAAACGATCCAGATCAAGTGTCCCGTCCAAACGCGCCAGCCTTTTGGCGGGGTGCGGTTCGGACACGGCCTCGGCCAACGCCCTCAATCCAGAATGATCGTCAGGACGATCGCCGGAATTGACAGCCAGCGGGTCCGTGACGTCTTGCTTGAAATGACTTTCGTACAGATTGCCATCCGGATTCTTGAAGTAACGTTTCAGGAATTGTTTATTGAAGCCTTCCGTCAGGACGTACAGGCCGAGGTCTTGGCCATTGAGCTCAACTTTCGCGTATCCTGATCTTGCCGCCGGCACACCCGCTGCCTCGAACATCTCCCGGCAGATTTTCTCCGAAAGGAACGATCGATCCTGGACGGAATTGTTGAGCGAGATTTTGGCCAAATCGTGAAAGCTCTGGCCGGGAACAAACTTGTCGAAATTGAGCGTAAAACTCGGCGTATCATCAATAGAACGAAAGCTTCCGACCCAGCCTTTCAGACGAACGGCTACATTGGTGAACAGCCGGTCGCTTTCGCGAACGGTGGCTTTGACAACGGGCCTATCTTGGCGATTTCGCGCGTCGGTGTCCCTGAGGGCGATCAACCCCGCAGGTGAAATCTCGATGCGAATGCGAATGAAATTCGTTCCCGAAAAGAGGTCATGGCCCGCCGGCGGCTGTTGCCCCTTGGCTCTCGGCGATTCTGCACAGAAAGTATGTCTAAGAGTGCTGCCGATAACGCACCAGAGACAAAGGTTCGTGATAAAACGTCGTAAACCCTTCGATGACCATGAACGACGCGGACGCAGCCGCAACCAAAATCGAGCGCGGACATTCTTGTCCGCAGCGACACTGATGGACTGAGCAGTTTGCGTTACGCCGAACAAATGCCTCATTTTTCGGACGCTCCAGCTGAACTCGCGGGCGACTCCACGGGACCGCGGAACGAGCGTTCGACTGTGTCGCTCCGGTCGGTGGAGACTTTCTGCGCATCGCGCCAAAGCCAGCGCATGATGCTGGGGAAGATCGCGCCGCCTTGTTTCTGGCCGTGGTTGCCAATACCCCACGTGTAATTTACATCGTAACCCTTCTTGGTCAGCGCATCCGCCAATCGCACGTTTTGATAGAACCAATCGTTGCTGTGGGGATCATTGCCGCCACGGCTTGCCCCGCGATTGTCGTTTCGGCCGTCCTGAAGAAAAATGCGGATCGGCTTTTTGTCGTTTTGCAGGACAATGTCCGGATAGGTATGCCCACCGCGATTGCCAAGATTCACGAAGCTGCCGACGAACGTGAACACCTTGCGGAAATGGCCGGGCCGATGCCACGCTACCGTAAACGCGGCAATCCCGCCGGAACTGGAACCGCCAATCCCGCGCATCTCCGGATCGCGTGAGATGTTGTAATCCCTGTAAAGCACCGGAAGCAATTCATCGACGATGACACGCGGATATTTGTCGTTGAGAGCGTTGTATTCATCGGGGCGATTTGTGTTGCGATCACCCCAATCCTGCGGAGTCGGCTCCGGTTGATCGGCCCGGCGGCCTGGGTTGATGAACACACCAAGCATGACCGGAATTTCGCGCCGATAAATCAAGTTGTCCAACACGTGGTGCGCCTGAACATCACCGGGCTCGTGCTTGAATGCCTGGCCATCGTTGAAGATCATGAGCGCGGCCGGCTGCGAAGGATCATACTGCGCCGGGACGTACACCCAATACGTGTGCTGTGTTCCAGGGAACACTTCGCTGGGCAGCGTCTTCGGTCCATCAAAGCGGCCCTTCGGCACATTAGTATGAGACATAGAGTCGGGGCCTAGCTTGTAGTACGCATCCATCTTGGGATCGCGGCCGCCGTCTCGTCCTCGGCCTTGAGCGGCCTGGGGTTGATTTGGCTGAGCCGGAGCTTGGGCTTGCGCGAGCACCTCGGAGGCAACTGCGGCCATCAGAAGAAAAAGGAACCATTTCATAATTCAGCGATTCGAAGATGGGAATTGATTTTCGGGGGCAGAATAGATTCTGGCGAACAAACGGAGCAAGTGGAAAAGCAGACGTGGGCTTAGCGGTGACAGCCCTTCGTCCTCAAGTCCGCAGCGACCGAAGCGTCGATTTTTCCATCATCGTGATGATTTGAATTCTGAGAAGCCGATCGCTGTTAGTCATTGCTTGCACCAAAGGGAACGGCTGGCTTGGCGCGCTCGCCGAGTTCGCCCAATTCGTACGCCTGTTTCTGCCCCAGCATAGTGTTCGAACCCCGAGTATCCTGAGTATCAAGCGTAGGATTTCTTTGTCGCGTTCTGCTCTAGCCCGCGTTATTGTATGCAACCGAGAATACCAAGAACGCTGGCAAGCAAACGCAGGATTCGAGGAACACGGCTTTTAGTATTATCTATGTTCAAACGCACGGGCCATCGCATTCTGGTTCTCGCCTCGATGCTCGTCTCCTTTAGCTTCGGCGCCGATGTGACGTCGGACACCGAGGACAAGGAGGGGAAGTTTTGGTCCTTTCAGCCGATCAGAGGAGTCGTGCTGCCTGAAGTAAAAAGTCTGGACTGGCCACGCCGTGGGATCGACCGCTTCATCCTCGCCAAATTGGAAGAGAAGCGCCTGGCGCCGTCGCGCGACGCCAGCAGACCGACCCTGCTGCGCCGCCTCACCTTTCACCTCACTGGCTTGCCGCCCACCTTGGAAGAAATGGAAACTTTTGAAGCCGACAGCTCACCATTGGCCGTCGAGCACGTCGCAGATCGATTGCTCGGTTCCAAGGCCTTTGGCGAACGTTGGGGCCGCCATTGGCTGGACGTTGCCCGTTATGCGGACTCCAACGGGTCGGACGAGAATTTCACCTATTACGACGCCTGGCGATTCCGTAACTACGTGATCGATGCTTTTAACAAAGACAAACCGTTCGACCAATTTGTGCGCGAGCAACTCGCGGGCGACCTGCTTCCCAGCGCCAATCAAAAACAACGTGACGAACAGATCACCGCCACCGGCTTTCTGGTGCTCGGTCCGAAAGTCATCGGCGACGACGACAAGGAACAACTGCGCATGGACGTTGTCGATGAACAAATCGATACGGTTGGCAAGGCATTTCTCGGTCTCTCGCTCGGTTGCGCTCGTTGTCACGATCATAAGTTCGATCCGGTGCCTGCGAGGGACTACTACGCGCTGGCTGGAATTTTTGGCAGCACAGAAACGGTCCATGGCAACCTGCTGCACCGGCGCGACCTCTCCGGTTGGAACTTGCGTCCGCTTGGCCAGGACGGCGAAACACTTTACCGCGACTGGAAAGGCTACGACGACAAACTCGACGGCCTAAAGAAAAAACAGGAGCAATCAAAATCCGACTTAGCGAGCCTCAAAAAGAACGTTGAAAAGGAAAACGCGGCTGTAACATCTGCCGTTCAACCGCTGGCTGCCGCTAATGAGAATGCAACAAAGATTTCGGAGCTCGAGCAAAATCTAAAATCGCTTGCCGCTGAGATCAAGCAGCTCTCCGAGAAGCCGCCGCCCAAACCGCCGCTGGCCATGGCCGTGTGCGATCGCGAGGCGATTGGTGACGCCAGAATTCTCGAGCGTGGCGACATGCATCGGCCAGGCCAAGTTGTACCGCGCGGTTTCGTTCAAGTCGCAAACTACGGACGGCCTGCAAGCTTTTCCGCGGCCCAAAGCGGCCGCTTGGAATTAGCGGAATGGCTGGCCGATCCCCGAAACCCTCTGACGGCACGAGTCATGGTGAATCGGATTTGGCATCAGCTCTTTGGCGTGGGATTGGTGCGCACTGTGGACGACTTTGGACGGCAAGGGGAACGGCCCTCGCATCCCGAACTGCTGGATTATCTGGCGTCAGAATTCATCGCCATGAATTGGTCGTGCAAGAAGCTGATTCGCGAGATCGTGTTGAGCCGGGTGTATCAATTGAGTTCGGAACACAATGAAGACGCCTATCGTGTTGATCCTGAGAATCGACTGCTCTGGCGGATGAACCGGCGCCGTCTGGAAGTCGAAGCGCTGCGTGATAGCGTGCTGGCAATTAGCGGCCAGCTCGATGTTTCTCCGGCGGAATCGGTGGTGGCTAATCTGCCCGATCAAGCGACCGGTGTTGGCGACAAACCCCGCAAGCCTTTTCCGAGCGTCCGGCGCAGCGTTTATTTGCCCGTCATTCGAAATGATCTCCGGGCCGAGTTTCAGCTCCTTGACTTCGCCGACCCGCAGACCGTGTCCGGACGCAGAAACCAAACGATCGTGGCGCCGCAGTCGCTCTTTTTGCTGAATAGCCAATTGGTGCGCGATTCGGCGCGACTTCTGGCCGAAAGATTGTTGAAGCGAGCGGGCTATCGCAATGAGAGGGAGTTTGTCCAGGCGGCCTGCCGCGAAATCCTCGGTCGACCACCGACGCCAGGTGAGATACAGTTTTCCCTCAATTATCTCGCTGAAGCTGATCCTGACGGTTCCGGTGATAAAGAGCCACTACCGTCTAAAGACGCTGCTTTAGCAAATCTCTGCCAAGCGCTGATGTGCAGTTCACCGTTCCTGTATTTAGATTGAGCTTGAAAGAATGGTTTTCCATGAATGTTACGGAGCGCGGACAGCCTTATCCGCACGGTTCAAGCAACCTGCCGAGGATGCGCGGACAAGGCTGTCCGCGCTCCTTACGATTCACGAATCCGACGCATGCGCAAGTGGATAGTGACTCCATGAACCGACGTCGTAGGACAGGCGTCCCGCCTGTCCAGCATTTGCCGACACCAAAAGCAGGACAGGCGGGACGCGCTGTCCTGCCAAGTTCACGAACCCAATGCGTGTTAAAAAGAAATCGATGCTCCCCATGAACCTAAACAACATTTGGGGACATCAACAACCTGTCCGCCTCGATCGCCGCACGTTGTTGAAGCGGGCGGCGTGCGGGTTTGGTTATCTTGCTTTCGCCGGTCTTTGCGCCGAATCAAGATCCGAGTCAAAGGCGTCAAGCCCGCTTGCGCCGAAAGCGCCTCATCATCGGGCGCGGGCGAAGCGCGTCATTTTCCTATTCATGCACGGCGGTCCAAGCCAGGTCGATACGTTCGACTATAAACCGCGGCTCAATCGCGAAAGCGGACAACCATGTCCCTTCCCGCAGCCAAAGGCGTTTGGCGACGACCGAGCCAAGAAGGTTCCGCCGTTGCTCGGTTCTCCCTGGCCGTTCCGCCAACGCGGCGCGTCGGGGCTGTGGGTTTCTGAGTTGCTGCCTGAAATCGCAACGTGCGCGGATGACCTTTGCGTGATTCGGAGCATGCACACCGAAGGCCAGGCGCATGGTGAAGCGACGCTTCGGATGCACACCGGCGCTTCGAATCTGGTCCGTCCTTCCGTTGGTTCCTGGGTCACGTACGGACTTGGTTCGGAAAACGAAGATCTTCCGGGGTTCGTCACGATTTGCCCACCGCGCGCGCACGGAGGGGTTCAGAATTACTCGAGCGCTTTTCTGCCCGCGGCCTATCAAGGAACGGCCATCGGGGCTGTGGACGTTCCGTTTACACAGGCCGAGATTCCATTCGCGAAAGACCAGGGCCTGTCGCTGGCGCGACAACGACGGCAACTTGACCTAATTCAAGACTTCAATCGCGAGCACTTGGCTGGTGCGCGGCACGATCAAAACATCGAAGGCTTGATTGAGTCTTTCGAGCTGGCGTTCCGCATGCAGTCCGAAGCGCCAGCCTTGATGAAACTGGATGACGAATCACCGGCCACAAAAAGACTTTACGGCATCGGCCAGGAGGAGACGGATGATTTTGGCAGGCAATGTTTGCTCGCGCGCCGATTCGCCGAAGCTGGCGTGCGCTACATCCAGGTTTCGACCGGGTACAAGTGGGACCAACACAAGGAGCTCGTCACTGGTCACAATAAGATCGCTCGCGCGAGCGATCGACCCATTGCCGGGTTATTGAAGGACCTCAAGGGCAGAGGACTCCTGAATGATACACTCGTTATCTGGGGCGCCGAGTTTGGGCGCACCCCGTTCGCGGAAGGCGAGGATGGTCGCGATCACAATCCTCAAGGATTCACGATTTGGATGGCTGGAGGCGGTGTGCGCGGCGGGATAGCTCACGGCGAGACGGACGAATACGGGCACCGCGCTATCGCCGGCAAAGTCCATGTGCATGATCTGCACGCCACCGTGCTGCACTTGTTGGGACTCGACCACGAACGGCTGACCTATCGTTATAGCGGCCGAGATTTTCGCTTGACCGATGTTCATGGCGAAGTGGTCAAGGAGATCTTGGCGTGAAAGGCATCGGGAACGTTTCTGCCCTGGATATTTCCCAGCCAGATTAACCTCTCATTAGCACCGTGGCTTTCAGGCCGGTGGATTCCGCAGGGTCCGACGGTCCAACCGTTTCAACCTAAGCGCAGCGATTCAAACCACGAAAAACACCAAATACACGAAAAAAAGGCTTCAGTTAGCAGTTGATTTCACTCAGCGGGTGAATTCCCTTGTCTTTGCAATCTTCTCTTATTTCGTGTTTTTCGTGGTCACAACTGCGGTTTCTAGGAGCCTGTGCTCGTGTCACCGGGCTGAAGCCAACCTGCTAATGAGATGAAGGCATCGGAGTGTGAAACATTCCGGCTCAGTGCGTTCACACGCGCCGCTGCGACGGCGTTACAGTTATCGCGAACGTTTCCGTTGCAATTCTTGCCGCAAGGCTGGCAAAGGAAGCGTATTGATCACATCAGCTTTAGTGAGCCAAGCCTTGCGCGCGATGCCGGCGCCGAGCCTAAGAAAGCCCGCGTGTTCGACCCGGTGCGCATCGCAGTTGATCACGCATTTGACGCCTTTGCTTTTGGCGTACGCCCATAGCCGCCAATCCATGTCGAAGCGCAGCGGGCTTGCATTCAGTTCGATCCAGGTGCCAGTGGCCGCGCAGGCGTCGATCACGGCAGGTTGGTCCACTTTGTATCCTTCGCGCTCGAGAAGGAGGCGGCCGGTCATATGGCCGAGGATATGAACGCACGGATTTTCAGCGGCGCGAATCAGACGCTTGGTCATTTCGGATTCGTTTTGCGAGAACCCGTGATGAATGCTCGCGACGACAACCTCTAATTCCGCGAGCAGATCATTTTCAAAATCGAGTTTCCCTTCGTTCAAGATATCGACTTCAGAGCCGGTCAATAATCGAAAGTCGGTTCCTTCATCTTCCAAGCGCTGGTTCAAGCGACGAATCTCTTCGAGCTGGCTGCGCAACCTTTCGGGTTGAAGACCGTTCGCCTGAAATGAAGATTTCGAATGATCGGTGATCGCCCAATAAGAACAGCCGAGTTCCTGCATGTAGGTGGCTATTTCCGCAAGTGTGTTTCGTCCATCGCTCCAGTTGGAGTGATTGTGCAATGAGCCTCGCAAATCGGTCCATTCGAGCAGACGCGGGATTTCGTCACGCTCGGCGGCGGCGAATTCGCCGATCTCTTCCCGCAATTCCGGCGGAATCGGGGCCAAGCCGAGCTCGCGAAAAATGTCGTCTTCCGTGGCGCACGGCACGAGCAACTGAGGATCGCGGGTTTCTTCCGAAGAACGGAAGAGGCCATATTCATTCAAGCGCAACCCACGCTGGATGGCTCTCTGGCGCATTACAATGTTGTGCTCTTTGCTCCCGGTGAAATAGGCCAAGGCAAAGGGAAATTCCTTGTCGCTCACGACACGCAAGTCCGCTTGGATGCCGCCTTCGAGAATGACGCTGGCTTTCGTGTCGCCTTGAGCATTGACGCTGGTCACACCGGGCAAGCGCGTGAAAAAGTCGATGACCTCGGCGGGTTTTTGCGAAGAGACGAGAAAGTCAATGTCGCCAATTACCTCCTTGCAGCGTCGAACACTTCCCGCGGTGCTGCAGCGAATCACATCGGGATGAGCACGCAAGCTGTCAAGGATCGGGTCAGCGAGCGCCAGAGCTCTGAAAAGGTAATGCCGGGTCGCGGTTGTACTGCGGAACTTGATTCCTTCAAGAATGTTGTTTTGGGTTTTCTCGCCAAACCCGGCCAACAGAGCCACCTTGCCTTCGCGGCAAACCTGTTCGAGCTGTTCCATGGATGCGACGCCAAGTTTCTCATAGAGCACTTTCACCTTCTTCGGACCCAAACCTGGAACCTGTAGCAGCGCCATCAATCCAGCAGGAAAGGAAGCCTTCAATTCCTCGTAATAGGGCAAACGGCCAGACGTCACCAACTCGCAGATCTTTTTCTGGAGAGCATCACCAATCCCGCGGATTTGACCGAGCCGGTTTTCGGCAATGAGGGTTTGGAGCGGCTCATCTAATGTTTCCAACGCTCGGGCCGCATTCGAATAGGCGCGGGTCTTAAATGGGTTCTCCCCCTTCAATTCCAGCAAGATGCCAATCTCCACCAGGATTTCCGCCACTTTGTCTCTGTCCATTTCGGAAATATGGAGGTCAACGTCTAAAGTTCAACGTTCAAAACGATGCTTGCCCCCTGTTGAGGGAATACAAGGGTTTGCGAAAGCTCAGGTTGCAGGCAAGATACACAAGATACTGCAAGATAGCTTCTATCTTTCGCGGAAGGGATCGGATACCATCCTGGTGTGCGGAAACATAAAAAGCTACCGGTTGCCCTTACGATCGCAGGATCGGACAGTGGAGGCGGCGCAGGCATTCAGGCTGATTTGAAGACCTTTGGCGCGTTGGGTGTTCATGGCACATGCGCGATAACCTGCGTGACTGCCCAAAATCCGAAAGGCGTGATCGGAATCCAGGCATGCCAAGCCGCAATGGTTCGACAACAGATCGAAGCAGTTTTTGGGGAGCTCCACCCAGCCGCCGTTAAAACCGGCATGCTGCTCTCGAAGGAGATCATTGAGATGGTTATTGATTTTTTCGGCCAGAAGGGACGGCCGCCGCTTATTGTTGATCCGGTTATGGTGGCGACAAGCGGTGCGTGTCTGCTGCGACAAGGAGCTATCAAAACCTTACAAGACCGTCTGCTTCCCCTAGCAACCTTGGTTACTCCGAATCTCGACGAAACGGAGATCTTTACTGATATCAAGATTAGGGCTCCGGAAGACCTTCGAACGGCTGCTCGGCGGCTCCGTTCACGTTACAGTTGCGCGGTTTTGGTCAAAGGAGGCCACCTGCAGGGCGATGAGGCGATTGACATTTTTTTTGACGGTCGCACGGAACTGATGCTTAGAGCGCCCTTCGTCCGCGGGATTTCCACGCATGGCACTGGGTGTACCTATTCAGCCGCTATCACGGCGTACGTAGCACGGGGCTTTAAGCTGCCGCGCGCTGTAGAATTGGCGAAGGTATTTGTCACTGAGGCAATTGCAAACAGCTGTACCGTGAACAGGCACTGGGTACTAAATCAAGGATATGCGTTGCAACCGCCAAAATTCCAAAGCTAGCGCCATAGACGCCCATGCACATGTAGTTGCGTTAAGCTCGTCCAAATTTGGTCTCGTCGTGGGAATGCAACCTGCTGTATTGCTGCGTCGTTGATGCAGTTTGTTGTCATATTCGTGGGAATCGTGGTTAGCATTGTGCCTGCGTTAGCTCAAACGCGCTCGACCCCCGACACTGTACGCTTAGAATTTCGTGAACCGAGACTGGCAGCCTACCGAGTCGAAAAACCTCAGATTTCGGCGCTGAGCACCAAAAAGAATGTCCAAAGCTCGTGGCTTGCGGCCTGGCCGGAAAATGGTTCGGCCAATTCAATCGAATTGGGTAATCGGATCGTTCTCGAACTAAAGGCCGCCGAAGACTTGGCGGCTGTCATTCAGGGGCGGCGGCTCGAACTCTCCCGGACTTTAACTGATACCATGGTCATCCTTGAAGCGCTGGATGCCTGGACAGCATTGGAGGAAGCCGCGTCGCTTGCCACCGATCCTCGCGTCGAGGCGTGTTATCCAATTGCGCGACGACCGATCAAGCTGTTCGGCACTTATGCGCCGCGGCCAAACGATCCTTACTTTTATCAGGACGATCTTCCAAACTCCGAATGGCAGCCGTATTTGGAGAATAGATCGCCGAACGGCACGCCTCTGGGAGTGGACCTCAATGTCCGCGGCGCTTGGAGCGTCACCCGTGGGCAACGCGTTACGATCGCGATTGCCGACGATGGCATTGAACTGGATCACCCTGACTTGATTGCGCGGACACAAGGGGCGCCTCATTACAACTTTTGCCGTTCGGAAAAGAACGGCGCTCCAGCCGGCGCATTATCCAGTCACGGGACGGCAGTTGCTGGTCTGGCGGCCGCTACTTCAAACAACAAGATTGGCATTTCGGGTGTCGCTCCGATGGCGCGGCTGGCGAGCTGGGTTCTCTTTAACGAAATGGATCGATTGCCGCTCAGCGAGGAGCAATTGATGGATATGTTCCAGTATCAATCGAACATCGTTCATGTGCAGAACCATAGTTGGGGCAAGGGAGATGGGAATGAACAGGTGCGCTTAAGCTCGATTGAGAATCTCGGGATTTCCAATGCCGTGACGTTTGGCAGAGCTGGCAGGGGAACAGTGATCGTTCGAGCAGCCGGCAACTTCCGCATGAAATCTCAAAATGTGAATGATGACAGCTATGCTTCCGATCCTCGAGTCATTGCAGTCGGCGCCGTCCGGCTGGACGGGCGCGTGGCGAGATACAGCAATCCTGGCGCTTGTTTGTTGGTGGCGGCGCCGAGTGGGGATGAGCATGATGACGTCAATCCATGCCTGGCCAACTCCCCCAATTTAATGACAACGGATCGGCAAGGCTTAAGCGGTTTTAATTTTAATTCCTACACAAACGATCTTGCCAACTACGGTTTTGGAGATACCGGCTTTAGCGGCACTTCCGCGGCAACACCGCTGATATCTGGCGTCGCGGCCTTAATTCTCGGAGCTAACACGAATCTTACTTATCGCGACCTCCAGCAAATTCTCATTCACTCCGCACGACACTTTTATTTGGACGATCCGGACATCCGACTCAATGGCGCAGGATTTCGTGTGAGCCATAACCTTGGGTTTGGCGTGCCCGACGCCGGGTTGGCCGTCACTTTGGCTCGAAAATGGGTGAATCGTCCGCCGTTGACCAACGTGGTGTACGAATTGACGAATTCAGTGGCTATTCCCGATGAAGGCTTGAGGGTTGTGGTCCGCGGAACCAATGTGCCTGCCCGGTTGCGTTCGATCATAGCTTCGCCGAGCACTGGGCCATTTCCTGATTCCCCTACTGCGTCGCTTCCTTTGGTTGACATCGGACTGGCCAGAGACAGCACGTTCGGTAATTTGACTGGACGGGCCGCACTGATTCAGCGCGGCGTCAATTTCTTCTGCGAGAAGCTTTCCTTAGCGGGAGTGTCCGGCGCGCCGTTCGCCATTGTTTACAACAACCAAGATTTGACAGAACGAGTTCACGTTATGGCAGGCACCGAGTTTGTTCCGATTCCGGCGGTGTTTATCAGTCAACAGGATGGCGAGGCCTTGCGGGACTTCTTGCAAACGAATCGAAGTGCCCGCGCACAACTCCAACTGAACACCGCAAGCTATGCGTTCACGGTCAGAGAAACGCTCGTTTGCGAACATGTCGCTGTGCGAATTGACACCGATCACACGGTCCGTGGTGACGTTCGGATCACACTGGTTTCTCCTCAAGGAACGCGCAGCATCTTGCAGAGTAAGAATGACGATGACTTGGCCGGCCCCATTGACTGGACGTACTATTCAACGCAGCACTTTTACGAGAGCAGCGCCGGAACTTGGAGAGTGGAAGTCAGCGACTTGGGTGCTAAAGGAACCGGTCGGGTCAAAGATGTTCGCCTGATCATCAAAGGTGTGCCGATTCAAGACCGGGATGCGGATGGGCTTGACGACACGTGGGAAACGAATTTCTTGAATGGATTGAACTTCGGCCCACAGGATGATCCCGATCAGGATGGTTTTTCCAACGCGCGCGAACAGGTGATGCGGACAAATCCGCGGACGTTCACTTCGCTGTTCGGAATGGATATCTCGGTCTGGAACGATCACTTGGTGCGGTTGAGTTGGCCAAGCACAACGAACCTAGTTTACGAGATTTCAACTGGACTGGAACCCGGGAGGCCAGCGAGCTTAGTGACGACCATTCCAGGCAAATTCCCGCAAACGGAGTGGTTCACGTCTTACACAAATCTGATTCATCAAGTCTTCCACGTGGAAGCCGTCGCGCTGCCGCCGCCACCGCGGTAAGACGGACTTGCTGATGGGTAGGACAGGCGTCTCGCCTGTCTTGGCGAAACCTGAAAGGTCCCAGACAGGCGAGACGCCTGTCCTACTGCGCGAGAAGGCCTGCCTTACCGTCTCGCCGCGGTGTAACCGCGGACGAATCCGACGCATTGCGCGACGTCAGGCACTGAATGTTCGAGGTTGTATTCGTATTCGATCGAAACGTTTCCCTGAAAGTTTTGGCGCTTTAGCTCCTCCAGGATTCCAGGGATATCCGATGTTCCCGTGCCGAACGGCGCGTCGTGCCCGGTCGGAGCAAACGGCGCCACATCCTTCAAGTGCGTGCTGATGACTCGCCCCTCCAGAATCTTGAGCGCGTCCACGGGTTTGATCCCGGCGCGAACGAAATGCCCCGTATCAGCGCATGATCCGAGACGGCGGTCGCGTCCTTTCACGAGCGACAAAATATAATTCGGGTCCCAATGCTTGTAATTTGGATCCCTCGGACGCGGCGGATGATTGTGAATGGCCATCATGATATCGTATTCCTTGACCAGTTTTTCGATCAGATCCATAGCGTCAGCTTTGGCTTCTGACGTCACGGCCCGTAATCCGAGCTTTTTCGCAAAC
Source organism: Verrucomicrobiota bacterium (assembly GCA_016871515.1). Classification (GTDB taxonomy): domain Bacteria; phylum Verrucomicrobiota; class Verrucomicrobiia; order Limisphaerales; family SIBE01; genus SIBE01. Next base: position 32,998 of record VHDE01000023.1, on the reverse strand, counting down.
TCGAAGACTTTGCGGCATTCTTTTTCATCGTTCGGCAGGCCAACGACTCCATAATTCACGGCGAGAATGTCATGCTTCTTCAACTTGGCTTTGATCTTGTCGATCACTTCGTCCGTCGCGTTATGGTGCAGCTGCACGTTCGGTTCTTCCGAACTCAGTTTCTGGCCCGGATAAAACTCGATGCAACGGCCGCCGGCTTGCGCGGTTTTTTCGATCGCTTCAAAAGCGGTGAACCGATGGAACGTGTAAGCCTGCGTGCCAAGCGCGAAACCGCCGATCTTATGTGTTTCCGGAATGCTCACTTCTGCCGAAAGAGTGGCAGCAGTCGATACGGCCAGGCTAATGCACGCGGTGCGGATCAGATGAGAGATTGATGGCATAAGTCAATGTGAGTTTTGGCGAATAGCAGCCCCAAAGCGCAAGCCTGTCAAAGAAAAATTTCGTTGCCCATTAAGAGCACCTGGCAGGGCGCGATTGAAACCGTCGGTCAAGCGGGACCGCAGCGTTTACGCGCGTTTACGCCGCAGAAACGTTTCGCAGAGTCGAAACGTTCCGAAAAGTTTCGAGCCGTCCGACAATTCCACATTCTGCAGCGTAAACGCTGCGCTCCCTGACCGACAGGTGTAATCGCGCCTCTCCTTGCAGATGCAAATGATGGAGTCGGGGTCATTTATGGGATTATTATCCTTAAGCCCTGGCGTTGGATGGAGCAGGTCGCGGGCAAATGTCCGACATTCTCGCCGTCCAACTCGAACCGCGCCGCAGAGTCGCTTTCGAGATTGACTGACGGCGCCTGGAAATAAGGGTCGTTGCCCGGCTTGAACAGGCGTTGCGAGAGGAACCCCCAAAAGTATCGGGCGAGCACAAACCAATTCACCTTCGGGAAAACGCAAATGTCCAGCAAACCATCGCGGTAGCTAGCGCGGTGAAAAACTGGCAATTCGCCGCCGTAATATCGGCCGTTGCCCAAGAGAACCAATTCACCGGAAGCGCTGGTCGAGCCATGGCTAACTCGAATGGCTGTGAGTTTGCCACGCATAGCTTTCAATCCCGCGATCATGTAAGCGAACTGACCGATACTCCGTTTCAACTTCCAATCGACTAAGGCAATCGCTTGTGCGTCCAAACCGGCCCCGGCCATCTGGATGAAATGACGCTGGCATGCTTGGCCTTCGGCGCTGAATTGCATTTGGGGCAGATCAATGGAAGTCTCGCGACCGCGCAGGATGGTTTCCCAGGCAGCCGTCAACTTGAGGGGCATCCCTATTTCACGCGCGAAAACATTCACCGTGCCGACCGGCAACACTGCGAGCCGGACATCGGCGAGTGCTTCGGGTTCGTCCGCGATGCCATTTAGCGCTTCATTTAGTGTGCCATCGCCTCCGGCTGCAACAATTGTGTCAAAGCCTTCTCGCACGGCCTCGGCTGCGAGAAAGCGGCCGCCTCCAGGCGCAAGCGTTGGCTTGATCGCGGAGTGCGAAGCGATAGTTGCTAATTGGTCGCGAAACCGTTTTGCTTTCTCGCCTTTCGCACACGGATTGAAGATCACGCAAATGCGCACGGAATGATTTGCTACAGCTCGCTGCGTCCGAGTCGAGCGCAAAAGCGCAGGACAGGCGTCGAACACGTCCAACGTGTTTAGCGCAGCGCAGATTTTGAGTCTGCGCGGCCGAATTGAGGTGTGCAGTCAGAAGCACACTTGTTCCAAAGCAGACTTTCTTTTACTCCTACCTTGCTCCGTTCGAAGGACGCATACGAGTCATGCCGCTCACGCCGCTCCAGAAGCGACGAACCATTTCCGCTTTCACGCTTGTTGAGTTGCTTGTCGTTATCGCGATCCTGGCGATCCTGGCCGCGACAGTGCTGCCGGCTTTACCCAAGGCCAAAGAGAGCGGGCGCTCGATGACGTGCAAAGATAATCTTCGGCAATTGTCACTCGGGATGCTGTTGTACGCGGATGAAAACAACGAGCACCTTCCTTGGCCTGGAGATGTCGCTCGCGCTAACGCTGATCCCCAGTATTTGCCAGACTGGGTCTTCGGTGGGCAGCCCTCGGAACACACGACCGATCGCCGGATCTGGGCGTTGCCTGGCTTTGGTCATCACGCGGAATCAGGCTCAATTTTCACCTGTGTCATGAGCTTGCCGCGAGTGCTTCCCTATAGCGAGGGGTTCACCAACGCATTTCCGGCGTATCAATGTCCGAGCACAGGCCCGCTCGGCCGGGCGCTGCGCGTGAATTACAGCATGAATGGGTGGATGGATGCCCGTGCGAGCTTGACGGAGAATCGAATCGGCGCCGCGCGTGGCATTCAAACGACGACGATCATCACGCCGGCGCAGAAGGTTTGTCTCATCCAGGAAGTTCCCGAAACCATGCACAACGCAAGCGTAATTCCGCGCACCAATGCAAAGACAAGCGCCTTCTTCGCGCACAATGGGGATGTAAACACCGGATTTGTCGATGGGCGCGTCGAGAGCATTACCCGGAACAAAATGACTGAAATCCTGAGCGGTCGAAATACTCTCAACCGCATCTATTTTGATCCCCGCTATCGGTAGCCTTGCTGGCGCGCTAGCTATAGTAGGAGCGCAGCGTTTACGCTTGCAGAAGCGCGCGTACACACGAACGCGTTTGAACTTGATTCGAGACCGCCTCGGAATTTCCCGTTTCTACAGCGTAAACGCTGCGCTCCGATTAATCGGTCTGGAACGCTTAAGGCCGCAAGAAGGAGACAATTGTCCGCCAGCTCGACGCGTTGTCGCCAGGTGTCTGGCTCGTGGGATTAGCGCCGGTGGCACCCCACAGCTTCCTATCAAATGCGGCTTTGATAGTGCAGAAATTGATATGGCCGTCTCCCCACAGCACGTTCACTCCATACGGATTTTTCCCACTCGTATGGGCCAATGTTCCCCAGGTGTAGATCAGGTCCGTCATGATCGATCGTGGCGCGCTCAACTGCGATTGTTTTGACGCCACTTGAGTCCAGCCTTTGGCGGCTTCGGCCGGCCTAATGGAGGGCACGTCTGTTTGCGAAAAGCAGGTGTAGGTCGTGTTGACTTGACCGTCCACGGAGTGCATCCGCCAGGGAACTTTGGCGCTTTCGAAGTATTTGTTCTCGAATACCACCCGAAGCCCTGGAGCGTGCTTCAAACTCGGACATTACCACGTTCCCGGATCCTTGAGATAACCAAGGCTATGAAGGTAACCAACCCCGACGGCGGCCTGTGACCGAGCAGGCTGGTTTTGTCGGCCAGGATCCCAATACATCAAATAGCCGGGCCAGGGATTAGAACCGGGAATTCGGGCGGGATCAAATTCGGGCGGCGGAAGGCGATCTGAAAAGTCATCGGAATAAAGAAAGAGGGAAATGCCGATCTGTCGAAGATTGTTGAGGGAGCTTGATTGCTTCGCTTTTTCTTTGGCCTGCGAAAGCGCTGGAAGAAGCATTCCGGCGAGCACCGCGATGATGGCGATGACGACCAGAAGCTCGATCAGCGTGAAGCCGAAAAAGGACCGGTGAACAAGAGAAATGCCGGACGATTTCGAGCGGCCCGAGGAAGATGAGGATACAACATTCATCGAAAGCACGATAGGCCTAGGTTCTGATAATTCAACGGAAATTGTCGGGACCATGCCGCAACGCCATTGAACGGGCAGGACAGGCGTCTCGCCTGTCTCGCCGCAGTTCGCGATCACTCTTGAAAGAGTATTACAATGCAACCGCGGACAGGCGAGACGCCTGTCCTGCCTTTAATCAACGAACATGAATTCGTTTGATAAAAGCAAGACCTGAGCAAACTGTTCCCAGGCATTGAGCGGCTTGGGAGGTTGCGGAGGCGGACCGCTGAATTCTTTTTTCGCGCTCCATTCCGTGGCGTAATCCGCGCCAGTGTGCGGTCCCGCAACTTTAATAATTGGCGCCCAAGCAAAATCGTCGCTGTTCAGGTTCGCTCGAAAATCAACGACGAAATCGATCTTGTCACCTTTCATGACCTCAATGGGTTCGAGCTTCGGTTCCGCCGCGCTCTTGTGCAGCGTCCAATCGCCTAATTGACCATGCCGACTTGAGACGAGGCGCGCCCGAATTCCATCGCCTGCCGCGTGATCGTGTTTGATCGGGCCCGTAATGGTGACCCGGCCGGTGAAAGGTGCTCTCCATCGGCGAACTGCGGAATGTTTGAGATCGTTACCAGCGTGACCGCCTGCCGCGGTCAACCGAACCCAACCTAGTTTTTCGTCAGGCCATTTCTCGCTGCCTTGCCATGCATCACCGGTGAAGTGAGGCAACCGATGAAAGTTCTCGACGCGTTTGGCCGAGTCATTGTACTCCCCATATCCGTACTCCCACGCGGAAACCGGTGGTGGCGGAGGTTCGTAGCGCGGTTCGGTTCCAGCGGTTCTCAAAAAGTTCAAACCAAAGGCCAGTTGCTGCGGCGTTGCGGTGCGCTGATAAGCAGTCCGATAGAGTCGTTGAAGACGTTCCTCGGGATTAGTCTCAGAAGCGATCTCGCTGCGATTCAGCAAAGCCCGCGCTCGCTCGACCGCAAAAGGACTATTCATGAAAAAGAGCGCTTGCTGCGGCACCGTCGTGTCGGACCGTTGCGGACTGTGCATGTCGGGATTCGCAAAATCGAAGACACGAAACAAGCCCGGCAAAAACTGGCGGTCGATTAGGCCGTAAACCGTGCGGCGCTGGCTGATGGGTTGCTTGAACAATTCCTCTGGCGGCCCGGCGCCTTTCAGATTGAGTTCTCCTGAGGTCGCCAGCAATGAATCGCGCAATGTCTCAAAATCGAGGCGCTGGCGATTCATTTTCCAGAGGAAGCGGTTCTGGGGATCAACAGACGGCTCCGGAGCAACGTCGCTGCGCTGCTGATAAACTTTTGAAAACAGGAGGAGTCGATGCATATTTTTGATCGACCACCCGTTCGTCATAAAGCACCGAGCCAGCCAATCCAACAGTTCCGGATGGCTGGGTGGGTCGCTACGCGTTCCGAAATCGCTCGGCGTCCGAACCAGGCCCTCCCCGAAATGATGCAGCCAGATTCGGTTGACCATGACGCGCGCCGTCAGCGGATTATTTGGGTCCGCAATAGCGCGCGCGAGTTCCAGACGTCCGCTGCCAATTTCAAATGGTTTCCGATTCGCACCGGCCACAATTCCAAGAAACTGGCGCGGGACTTCGTCGCCTTTATTTGCAGGATTACCTCGCAGAAAGACGCGCGGATTCTTCTGCGTCGGACGGTCCTCCAAAATAACAGAGTGCGGCGGCGCACCCGGTGATTTGATGATCCATCGCTCGATCTCCGCATGGAGCTTCATCATTTCAACGCGAGATGGTTCGTCGAAGTACCACTCCATGTCTGCGGCGGCGAGTCGAGGAATGTTCACAGGCGCGTTTGGTCCGTAGAGAACCTGTCGAACTTCCTCTAGATGCGGATCGGGCAGAGCCGCTGGCAAAGCCGTCTTGTTGGTCGTCGCGGCCTGCACCATCGCCTGCCAGCGCTGATGAACACTGGCGAATAATTTGCCGTAACGCTCGGCGGCGCCGCGCATCGTGGCCGGTGGCCGATTCTCATTGAGCGCTTGGACAACAGCGGCATTGACGCGATTGGACAATGCATCGCTGCGTGCCAGCCGCTCGATAACCTCAGCCGCTTTGCTGGCAAAGAGTTCTTTCGGCAACGATTCCAATGCGTGCCAAACCGCAAACACGGGATGAAACTCCCGCTTGGTTTGAAGCAGGTAATTCTCCCAATTTCGCACGATCGCGGGGTTAAGGTCATCCGGGCCGCGAATTTCGTAATGCTCTTCGGTCGGAAGCTTCTTTACATCGAGAACGGCGACGAGGTAATCGGCGGCTTTGGAGCGAAAGCGATTGGAAAACTCTTGGCGTTTCCTTTCCATCGTCTGGTTGAACTTATCGACGCGTTCACGAAAGCCCTTCTCGTATTGGAGATGCGCCTCACTCGCTTCGGGGGGCGTCCGAAGCGAAACCATCTTCTCGGTGCAACCGGCGAAGATGCCGTAGAGCGAATAATAATCGGCGATCGGGATTGGATCGAACTTATGATCGTGGCAACGGGCGCAGCCGACGGTCAATGCTTGCGTTCCGCGCATCACGACATCAATACGGTCGTCGATGATGTCGTGCGCCACGCCCAGAAACCGACGGCCCAAGGTTAGGAAGCCCATCGCAGCGAGCGCATCCGGTTCCTCCGAAGCCGCGGTCTTAGCGCTGGAAGTCAACTGGTCGGCGGCGATTTGTTGCAGGAGAAATTGATTGTACGGGAGGTCTTCATTGAACGCGCGAATCACCCAATCCCGATAAACATAGGAATGGACAAAGCGTGGCTCTTCGCGATCGCCATAGACATAGCCTTTTGTGTCCGCATACCGCGCCACGTCCAGCCAATGCCGGCCCCAACGTTCTCCATAACGCGGCGAAGCCAACAATCGGTCCACAACCTTGGCATAGGCTTCCAACGAAGCGTCGGCCATGAAATCGTCCATCTCCTGCGACGTCGGCGGCAAACCCGTCAAATCGAACGTGACCCGGCGAAGCAACGTTCGCTTGTCAGCTAACGGGGCGGGAGAAAGCCGGTTTAATTCAAGTTTTTCGAGAATGAAAGAATCGACCGGTGTGTTTGGCCAAGAAGTGTCCTGAACGGCCGGGATCGGGGGATGCCGCACCGGCTGGAAAGACCAGTGGGATGTGACACGTGATGCGAGAGGCGTGATGCGTGAGAGGGCGTTGGTGACGTTTTCGGACCTTGGGTCTGGCGCGCCCATATTCACCCAGACGATGAAGTCTTCGATCTGTTGATCGGTGAGCTTCCGCTTGGGCGGCATTTGCAGATCGGGATTGCGGTAACGAATCGCTTCGATCAAACGGCTTTTCTCGGCATCGCCCGGAGTAATAACGAGACCCTGTTCACCGCCTTTGAGGAGGTTTGATTTCGAGTCGAGCAACAGCCCCCCTTTCACCTCTTCGCTCTGAGAGCTGTGACACTTGTAGCAGTGTTCAACCAGCACCGGGCGAATCCTGCTTTCGAAGAAATCAAATTCCTCAGCCCGAGCCTGAGCCGCGAGAACAAAGGCTGCCGCCACCAGCAGCATTTTCGCCGCCCCGAAACGACAAGACTTTTCCGACGAACTTTGCATTGCGCTAAAGAATACTCGCACCGACTCGAACGAGAAAGTGCATTTTAGACTGCGTAGTGTTCGCAGAATGGGCAATGTTGGATGAGATACATGTGAATTCGAGCGCTTGAATTAAAACTTCGTATCTCCGGATGGGTTCTCGCTCCTTATCGAACCCGATTTTCGTATCGCCACTCGCGAACGGATTGGCAATGATTGCGGCATGATCCTTCATCTTGTTTTAAGCAGAATAATCGGTTTGTCCGGCGCGGTGTTTTGCAGCGCGTTGTTCTCGTCCACTGCCTTTGCGGCGCCGGCGGATCCAAGCGGGGTTAGCAATCTGTTGCTCAAAGCGCGTTTGGCCTACGAGCAAGGCAAACGCGAAGAGGCGCTTTCCTTTGCGCAAAAAGCTGTCGAGCTCGACCCGAAGAACGCGGACGCTTACGAGACGCGCGGCCGCATTTATGACGCGATGCGGCAGTTCGACAAGGCCGTGAGCGATTACGATCAATTGCTCAAACTCAAACCGGCCGTGCCGAAATTGCACCAGCTTCGCGGCGAAGCCCATTTCAAACTGGGCAACATCCGGGAATCTATTGCCGACTTTGACCGGTACATCGAATCAAACCGCGCCTTGGAACCGCACCACTGGCAGCGTGGCATTTCGTATTATTACGCCGAACGCTACGAAGATGGCCGCAAACAATTTGAATCGCATCAAACGGTGAATGCGAACGATGTCGAGAATGCGGTCTGGCATTTCCTCTGTGTCGCCCGCAGCGCCGGCGTGGAAAAGGCGCGGTCATTACTGATTCCGATCAAAGGCGACGGCCGAGTGCCCATGACGCAAGTGCACGCGTTATTCGCCGGGAAGGCGACGGTGGAGGAAGTTCTTGCGGCGGCCAAAGCAGGCGAACCCACGCCGGAACAACTCCGGCAGCATTTGTTCTACGCGCATTTGTACTTGGGCCTGTACTACGAAGCGATCGGCGACGCCAAACGCGCGCAAGAACACATTGGAAAGGCGGCTGGTGAATTCGCGGTGTTTCACTACATGGGAGATGTGGCCAGAGTCCATGAGAAACTCAGGAACAAGCCGAAGGACAAGTAAACGGCTCAGCCCTCGTCAAAATGCCTTCGCGAAGCTAAATCAAAGCACACAAGTCTCGATTTAAACACGCACCTTCATCTTGAGCGCTTCTTTGGTGCTGGCCTGCAACGCGTGGAGCTCCGGTTTCAACTCGGTCTTCTTTTCCAGAGTCATTCGATCGATGAAAAGGATTCCATTGAGATGATCGGCCTCGTGTTGCACCGCGCGAGCGAGCAAGCCGCCGCATTGAAATTGAAACTTTTTGCCCTTCTCGTTCAAAGCCGTGACTTCGACGGATTCGGGGCGAGAAACCTCGGAGTAAATTTCTGGAAAACTCAGGCAACCTTCTGGTCCGGTGACTGGATCGGCGGCGGGCTTGACCTGTGGATTGATCAACACCACCGGCATAAAGGCCGCCACATCCGCTGGCTGGCCGTGCAACCGCAAAGTCGAAGGCCGGTCGGTCACGCCCGTTACGTCGATGATCGCCAATTGCAAAGCTCGGCCGACCTGCTGCGCCGCCAAACCGACTCCCTTCGCGGCATACATCGTCTCCTTCATGTCGTTGATCAGCGTCTGGATTTCCGGCGTGATCGATTCGATCCGGACGCCCTTTTGCCGCAAGACCGGATGGCCATACTTTAGAACAGGAAGAATCATCAATCCAACTTAATGCCGACAATCTCAAGAACGCGCGACAAGTCGTCGTCGTTGAAAAATCGAATTTCGAGCGCGCCTTTGCCCTGACGGTAGCGCAACTGAACTTTGGCGCCAAAACGTTCTTGGAGCCGCGTCTCCAAATCGGCAATATGGGCATCACGAACGACCGGCGCCGAATTCCTGGTCGATCCTGTCTCGGGCGAACCCGCTGTGCGATTCTGAAGCCGCGCCACGAGATCCTCCGTTTGGCGCACACTGAGGCCGTCTTTAAGGATCCGTTGGCCCGCCAGCTTTTGATCCTCCGAACGGGTCAAACCCAAAATGACTTTGGCGTGCCCCACCGACAAACGGCCATCGCGAATGTAATTCTGGATTTCAGCCGGAAGCTTGAGCAGCCGCAAACCATTGGCCACGACCGCACGGCTTTTACCCACTTTCGTGGCCGCCATTTCTTGAGTGAGCTGAAACTGTTCGATCAGCTGCGCATAACCGAGCGCTTCCTCCAAAGGGTTCAGATTCTCGCGCTGCAAGTTTTCGATCAGCGCCAATTCCAGCACAGACCGGTCATCTGCTTCTTTGAGGATGACCGGCACTTCTGACAACCCGATTAATTGCGCAGCTCTCCAGCGCCGTTCCCCAGCGATCAGTTCGAATTCATTGCCTTTGGCGCGAACAATGAGCGGCTGGACGATGCCTTGTTCCTTGATTGAATCAGCCAGTTCTCGCAACGCTTCTTCAGAAAAGTCTTTTCGAGGCTGAAATGGACAGGGATGGATCCGCTTCAAGGCAATACGCTGAATCCGTTCCTGATTTCCCACTACCGTCGGCCAAGAAGGCGTCGCCGCCGGCGCTGGCGTGGGACTGGCGGGAGCCGTGGGTTCTCTCGAGGTGATCCCGCCTAAGAGTGCGCCCAGCCCCCGACCTAAAGCTGGTTTTGCCATGGAGTCAGAGTGTCGGACGATCCCCCAGTTGTCAACGTGAAGCGTTTGTGAAGCGTTGAATCAAAGCGTGAAACGTGATGCGCAATTAATCCCCTTCACGCCTTCCGCCTCACGCATTACGTTTCCCCCATGAGCCACAAAAGCGCGAAGATCGCCGCACTCATTGAAGAGTGCCGAGGCCGGGAATTTGACCCGCATTATCTCGGCTATTTCGTGTGCTTCAATCAACAGCTCTATTTCGAAGCTCATGAGGTTTTGGAAGAACTCTGGCTGCTGGATCGCCGCGGTCCAGATGGAAATTTCTACAAAGGACTCATTCAGCTTGCTGGCGCTTTTGTCCTCCTGCAAAAAGGGCGCCCTGAGCCCGCAGCCCGCCTCTTCAAGCTGGCCCGAACGAACCTGGAATCTTACCTGCCTATTCACCATCGCCTCGATGTGACCAAGGTATTGTCTTCGATCGACCAACAAGTCGCGCGATGGTCAGCCGAAAATGCGAATCGAAACGTTCTGTCGTTGACTCTTTCCTTGGAACCACCACCTTGATGTAACATGAAACATTTCTCGACTTTCACAGCACTATTTTTCGGCGCTTGCCTCGGCGGCGCCAACTTGCTTTCTGCCGCCGAGCCAAGCCGCGGTCCGGCTTCTGATCCCGATGCCGGCAAGACCGTCATCTACCGTGATGATTACGGCATCCCGCATATTTACGCCGACACAGTCGAGCAGGGATTGTACGCCGTCGCTTATGCTCAGGCTGAGGACCGACTGGAAGAATTGCTGAGAAACTATCTGCGCGGCACGGGAGAAATGGCGGCGGCATTCGGCGAATCACATCTCAAAGACGATACGGTTGCGCGTGTCTGGGATCACTACGGCGTCGCCAAGCGAAACTTCGCGCGCCTTCGGCCGGAGGTCCGGCGTCACATGGAAATCTTTGCGCGCGGCTTAAACGATTATCTTGCCAGTCATCCGAGTGAAGTCCCGGCTTGGTGGGGTCAGCGCAAAGTGGACGCTTACATGCAGGTTGCGCATTCGCGCCAATTCATGTGGGGCTGGCCATTGGGACAGGCTCTCTACGACTTGCGTGAAGCAGGCGTCGAACCGGATTTCAGCGTGGACATGCGGAGTTCGAACGAGTGGGCGATTGCGCCTTCCCGCACTTCCGTAAATGCGCCGATTTTATTAATCGATCCACACTTGTCCTGGTGGGGTGCGCAGCGGTTTTGGGAATTTCGCATTCACGCCGGAGAACTTCATGGTTCAGGATTCACGCTGCCCGGTGTCATGTATCTGGGACTCGGACACAATGACCATGTGGCTTGGGCCATGACCACGGGCGGCCCGGACACATCGGATATCTACGAATTGACGCTCAATCCGGCGAATCGCACCCAGTATCAATATGACGGCGCTTGGAAGGAACTAAAAACTCGAAGGCACGAAATCCAAGTCAAAGGCGAAGCAAAGCCGCGGCTGATCACGACCTATGATTCACATCACGGTCCGGTGATCGCGCGGAAAGGCAATCGCGCTTACGCCGCAAAGCTGGCTTATGCCGACGAGGTTCAGTTCGCGGAATCGTTCTTTCACTTTAATTTTGCAACCAATATTGCCCAGGTTAAGGCCGGTCTGGCTTTGAACCAGGTAATGCCGCAGAACGTGATGGTGGCCGACACAAGCGGCGACATTTATTATCAACGGGCTGGACGCGTTCCGATCCGGCCTGGAGGTTACGACTTCTTCAAGCCCGTCGATGGTTCGACTTCCAAGACTGAATGGCGAGGCATCCATGCGTCGAGTGATCTGCATCAGATCACCAATCCACCGCAAGGGTACATGCAGAATTGTAATATCCCACCCGACGTCATGATGATTGGTTCCCCATTGGTCGCCGACGCCAAACCGATTTACTTGTTCGGCGAACGTCCCGGATGGACGCAGCAGCGTGGCGCGCGCGCCGTCCAATTGCTCGCGGAAGACATGTCCGTCACGCCGGAGGAAGCAATCGGCTACGCGCTCGATGTTCATTGTATTGGTTATAATCGTTGGATTGCCGCATTGAGGATGGCCGATCAAGAATTCGGCGGCGACCATAAGAACGACGCGGCATATCGAACAGTTTTGAAAGACCTGGAAGCGTGGGACGGTTTCTCGCACGCAGGGTCGACGGCTGCCTTGAAGTATTATTACTGGCGGCAGGCCGTCAACACGCTGCTCGGACGGGAGGCCAGAAGCCTCGACAATAAACTTAATGATTTCATGGCTGCACTCCTGAAAGGCAGAGCAAAGCCAGATGCTTTGACGGCTGAGCAAAAGCAAGCGTTGGTTAACGCCCTCGCCAGCGCCACCAAGACGGTGCAGCGAAATCACGGGCGCCTCAATGCAAAGTATGGTGATGTCTTCCGAGTAGGACGCGATGACAAATCATGGCCAGTCGGCGGCGGTTCTTTGGCGGCTGAAGGCATGGCCACGTTGCGCGCTATCAGTTTCGGCCCAGAAAAACCGGACCACACACGCTGGGGTGGCGGAGGCCAAACCTCGACACAGGTTATCGTCCTGACGAAACCCATTCGCAGTTGGACGCAGCCGCCCATCGGACAGAACGATCGTCCCAGCTCTCCATTTTATCGCGACCAAGCCGAGAAGCTATTCAGTCCCGGAAAGATGAAGCCAACTTGGTACGCGAAGAAGGAATTGCTCGATCATGTTCACAGCCAAAAAGAATTGAACGCGAGTTTTTAGCTGCACCGGTAAGTCATCCTAACGGAGCTGTTCCCCAACCTGCACTTCGTCGTAAACTTTGTCGCAAAACTTGACTACTTTGCCAACAGAATTTCCGGGCGCAGTCGGCCAATCGTCTGATTTGGCAAGCGCAGGTCGAGTGATCCTGCGAGTGGCTTTTCGCGAGCGACATGGCCATCGCAGAAAACAGCATTGGCCGATTTCATGTGGCGAAAATGCGTCGTCGCTTCGTTCGTGCTCAAATAATAGAACTCTTCGAGCATCGGGTTTTCAGGCGAAGCGGGCGCTTGAAAGGTGTTCACTTGCGCAGCATCGGCCAGGAAAACAGTTTCGGCGAGGCGTGGAATGCTCTGAACATTCACGGGAGGCTGCCCCATCGGCGAGGATAAACAAATGTTGTAGCCGTAGCCATAGGATGCCCCGGTCGCCTTCAGTTTGAACTGGGGATGAACGTAATTCAACGCGGCGCAAACCTCGACACCGCGTCCGCCCAGATACTGGTAAAGCGCACCTTGCGTTCGATCATAACTCCGCTTCCCTTCCAAGTCATGTTCGAGCCAGCCAAACCAATAGATGTTTCCGCCGTTGGTGGCAATGCCGCGCCAACGAAAGGCGTTGCCCCCATGATCGTCCCAATACATTTGTCCGGCCAAGCCAAGTTGGCGCAAGTTGCCCACGCAGCTGATGCGTTGCGCCGAAGATTTGCTTGTTGTGATCGCCGGGAACAAGAGTGCCGACAAAATAGCGATCACCGCCAGCACGACGAGAAGTTCGATCAACGTAAAGGCCTGTCTTTTGCTCTTCATGGCCGCTCGGCGCGAATTCGATAGAACCCGCGCGGCCGCGCGATTCCTTCCTCTCGCAAAACATGGCTCGCACCAGTTCCAGGCGTCGACGGTGTGATCGATTGCCAAGTCGCCAAATCCTCGGTTCGTTCCAAACTATAGATCCAGTTCGTCCTGCCGAAGATTTCCACCTGCCAACGTTGGTTTACAATTTGGGCGCCGGCGATGGATAACGCCGTCGCCGACGATTCAAAAATGACATTATCAATCACTCCTCGCGCCAGCAAAGAACCATCAGCCTTCGCATCGCTATAGCTCATCACGGCGATAGTATCGACGCGAAAGTCGGTGAAAGTAGCAGGCAACTTGACATCCTTTATCGGACCGAACGGCTCCCGGTTGCGGGTCATTTGTGTCCTCAGAACTTGGTTGAACGCTGAATAGCTGATGGCGATGTGAAATTGGTCGGTTGGGGTCAGTTCCAATGGAAAGCTGAAGCTCGGGATGAATTGATTATTGCTCGAAACCAGAATCGGTGAAACCGTCGCGCCGAAACCCGAGTCCGGGAAATAATTGAACTCGACGAGATTGGGCGATTGGCTTCCCGTGCCGCGCACGAAACCCCGGCTCGTTGCAACGCGCAGATTCATGAGACCTGCCGCCAACTGAAATGTGAATGGTTGAGCGGGCTTGATGCCGATGGCGATTTCGTCAAGTTGCAGATCAAATGAAAAGGAGAAGTCATCGCTTTTGGCCAGCACCGTTCCGAGTGACCTGTAGAAAAAGCTGTTGGTCTGCCTAGAATCCCAAGTGACTTCCAAGTTCTGATTCGTAGCGTTCCAGCGGAACAATTTTGGCTCGCCGAAGATTGTCCATCCGCGCATGGCAGGGTCGCTGGCAAACCGTTCCTCCAGCCCTAGCGAGCCCGTTCGCGCCTGGGGAACATTGGCTAGCGAGAGCAGGACGAAGGCTCGCCAAACGACCTGCCAAAATTGTGGGCGGTTTCCGCGCTCTTGATCGTTGCTGCGCTTCCGAGTCATAACGCCATTCATCGTCGAACATGTCTCAGCGACAGAATGCCGACGCCAAAGCCGGCAACTAGCAACGTCCAAATACCCGGCTCAGGCACGACCGCAAATCCATCGATCTCTGAGACTCCACTTAGAACGTCGATTCGAACGAAACTGACACTCGTCAATCCGGCAGGTTGACCATTGGCAAGCCGCGCCCAATCGAGATCAAAGCCTGTTCCGCCCGCCGACCCGCCATAGAGCGTCCGGATGCCGACCAAATCCATCGCCGCGAAACTCGACCCAGACAGTCTTGGATTCACCGGCACAAAAAAATTGCCGGCGCCGTCTGTGGGAAAAAGGGCATCCACCACCGGCGTCAAGGCCGGAGTCAATTCGTAATAGGTAGCATTGTCTGAACTGACCGAGACGCGCGTCGAACCTGAGGTTGCTCCGAAAAGGGAACCATCCGTAATGCCGCCCCCCGAAAAATTTCCGTTTGTAATCGAGAAGCCGGAATTTCCAAAGATGATAAAATCCAAACCGAATCGATTGCTCGGACTGTTTAGGATCGGAGTGTCAAATCGCACAGTCAACGAGCCGCCCGTTCCCACGGAAAGAATCTGATCCCTGAGATACGGCGGATTAAATGGATCAACCGGTCCGCCCAACGGACCAGGAGTAGACCGCGACGGTTCGCCCAGCACCGCGTTGACATTGGTAAAACCCAAGCCGCTGCCGAATTCCTTGGCAAACCCGCTGCCTGGATTGTACGAAACCACCGACTCAGCAAACGGAGCGCCTGTTAGGGATTTAACGAGGCTGACGCTACTCAACGCCAGAATGACAAACGGTTTGTGCATGTGACTGATCTTTCAATGTTCCGCTTTCGCGCGGAAGGGTTGACGATTGAGAGACCAGTGCGGAGTTTGAGGATCTCTTGCTTTGGGAGCTGAACTGACAAAACAAAAACCTTCAAACCCCGGCAAATCGGAGAATGAAGGCATTCAACGGCTCCACTCTGCCCAAGCAGAATGGACTGGCCTCATCCTTCTCTTTGACGGAGAAGTTGACCACGTCCCGCGTTGGCGAGACGAGACCAAGACGAGCACCGCTAAATCGGTATCCTGACTTCGGGCTTCAAATCTTACTCCCGCCTTCCCAGTTGATAGACCAGTGGCTCTGGAAGTTTGTATCCCGTTACAGTGGCGCAACCGTCCCCGATTCTCACGGGGTTCCCTGACATTTAACGGTTCATAATTTGACGAACATCACGCGACATTCGTCGCCTTTCAAAGAGCGTCGCTCTTGTTATGCCCAACGGCTGCGATTGCCAAGCAAAATATTGGGTCCCCGAATAAGCCCAACGGGTCAGGAAACCGTCTAGCGCTCACAGCCGCTAACGTCGTCCCAGCCATGGGACCAATGATTCCCACAACTGGTCATTGCCTAAAGAGCCCGTGATACCTGCGAACGAGTATTCCCGCCTGCGATTGCCAAGCAAAATATTGGGTCCCCGAATAAGCCCAACGGGTCAGGAAACCGTCTAGCGCTCACAGCCGCTAACCTCGTCCCAGCCATGGGACCAATGATTCCCACAACTGGTCATTGCCTAAAGAGCCCGTGATACCTGCGAACGAGTATTCCCGCCTGATGAACTGATAGTTAAGAACTCTTCCAAAGCATGGCACGGCTGCTGCAAGGAATGATGGGTTAATCGAAAAAGTGGAAAAAGCTTGAACAGTGCATAGCCATATACTATTTAATGCGATGTAGTGACACATACGTTAACCAGCGCTTTTGAGAACGGGGGCTTTGCCGCTTCACTGTCCTCCATTTGACGAACGCTTCAACACAACATGAGTAATATTTTACGACTGATCATGATCGTCCTCGGCGTGACGTTCATCGGCTTTATTCTCGCGCAGCCGGAGATTGGGGGCGCGTGGCTCGCCAAGGCATTTGGGATTTACTGCATCGCCTTCCTGGCTATCCCGACGGCTTTGTTCCTCAATCTCCTGGTGCAGTGAACGACGCGCCGAGCTTTGTCAAAGGCGCTGACCAAACCGTGTTGGAAGATGCAGGAAAACAGACCGTGACAGACTGGCCAGCAGGTCTTAGTGCGGGTCCGAGCGACGAAGCAGGCCGGGCGCTGACTTTTCAGGTGAGCAACAGCAACGCGGCACTTTTTTCGACGCCGCCTGCAATCTCCTCCACAGGCACGTTGACCTACACACCCGCAACTCATGCCAACGGCAGCGCTACTGTGACTGTCTCTTTGCAGGACAACGGAGGCACTGCAAACGGCGGTCTGGACAGCAGCGCCGTCCAGACCTTCACGATCACCGTAACCGCCGTCAACGACGCGCCGACGCTGGCGGCAATCAGCGATCAAACGATTCTCGAAGATGCCGGTCAGCAGAATATCGTGCTGAGCGGCAACAGTACCGGCGCGGCCAACGAAAGCCAGACACTGACCGTCACCGTGACCGATTCCGGAGGGACAGCCAACGGCGGCGTCGAAGCGATCAGCCGCAGTTTCGTGGCAAGCGTGACACCGGTTAACGACCCGCCGACGCTGGCGTCCCTAAGTGACCTTACCATCGAGGAAGATGCCATTAACCAGTACGGTGTAAGTCTGATCGGAATCGGCGCTGGTTCACCGAATGAAAGCCAGTCTCTGCGAGTGTTTATGTCGGTCAGCAATCCAGAATTGTTGGCGGATTTGTCGCTCGGCTACGTTAGCCCGAACCCAAGCGGCGGCATCACCTTTCGACCAGCGCCCAATGCGCATGGGACGGCAGTCGTTAGTGTGACAGTGCAGGACGACGGTGGTGTGAGCAACGGCGGCGCCGACAGCGTCTCCAGAAGCTTCGAAGTGCGAGTGATACCAGTCAATGATCCACCCCATCTCACGCGCATCAATCAACTGATGGGTGCGGTGGAAGACACCGAGTTTGCGATCACCCATACGAACTTGGCCGCGGCGACAGATGCAAACGACGTCGATCGCGATGTGATTCTCTTCCGCATCGAGAATGTGCTCGCTGGGACGTTGAGCAAAGGAGGCACGCCGTTTCAACCCGGCCTGACCGTGCTGGCCCCTGGCGAAACCCTGCTTTGGAAACCGCCCGCCAACGCCAATGGTGAGATCAGCGGTTTCGCCGCGCGAGCGTTCGATGGCAAAGCTGTTTCGGCGAGTGCGGTCGGGGTCAGGATTCAAGTCGCGGGCCAAAACGATCCACCCGTCCTCGCCGCCATTTCGGATCAGAATATTGCAGAAGATGGCATGCTTCTTCTCGATGTAGCGATTGATGACGCCGAGACAGCCGCGAAGGATTTGATTGTCAGCGCGGAGTCATCAAACACGAACCTCGTTTCGCGCGATCATATTCTGTTTGGCGGTCTCGGAAAGGCCCGGCGAATGATCATTGTGCCGACGGCAGACCAGAACGGAACAGCAACGCTCACGGTCACCGTAACGGACGGTGATGGCCTTTCCACAAGCCGGATTTTTACGCTGACAGTCCAACCCGCGAACGACGCGCCGACCTTGACTTCAGTGAACACATTAGTCGGCGCCCGAAAAGACACCGCGTTTACGATTAGCTATGCGACACTGGCGCTCGCAGCTAACGAAATGGATGTCGATGGCGATTTGGTTTCGTTTCGGATCGAAGTTGTCAGCACGGGGACATTGACGAAAGGCGGGAGCCTAGTAACGGCGGGCACAACATTGTTGGCGCAGGGCAAGACTTTGGTCTGGACGCCGAGTTCGAACGGAGTAGCGACTGCTTTTAAGGTGAAGGCGGACGATGGTTTGGGAGTTTCCGTGGCGATCTCGGAACAAACAGCGGTCATTGGCGCTTTCGTGGCCGATTTAAGCGGGAAAACGGACGCCGGAGCGGCTTACATTTTTTCGCAGATCGGAACGAACTGGACCGAGCAATCCAAACTGACTGCCAGCCGCGGCGCGGCCTTTGACCGCTTCGGTTCATCAGTGGCGGTTTCGGGCGACACGGTAGTGATCGAGGATGCCGAGGCCTGATTCTTCAGGTTCAGGAAATTTGGGCATATACTTTGCTTCAAAAAATCGCGTATCTGGACTTCTATAATATAATAGCAGTCACATTGAAAAACGCACTGTTGAATTCGCGCATCTTGAGGCGTTGGATTCGTGATCTCGGTTTTTCCGAAACGGTCATGCTCCGACAGCTTACAGGGCATTTTTTCAAGCTATATAGTTTATCCCGCGATATTTTACGGTCAGCGTTTGACAATAGGCTCTGCGCCGATAGTATGCGCTGGATTTCCATTTTTATCCCTAGTTGAAGGAAAGGCAGATCGTGGGTGCGAGAGATGATTATTTGATTGATTCCCTGGTTGAGATGGGATTGGTGGCCAACGAAAAGCTGGACGCCGCCCGGACGGAGGCCGATTCCAGCGGTGAAGGCGTCGTCGATACGTTGGTTGCCAAAAAGGTCATTCGCGCGGCCGATGTTGCCCAAGCCAAAGCCGCCCAGGCAGGCGCTGAATACGTGAGCTTGGGTGATATGCGTCTCACGGACGATGTCATCAAGTCCGTTCCCAGACACGTCGCCAAGCGGTTCAATGTTGTTCCGGTTTTCAAAGACGATAATGGCATCAAGGTCGCCGTAACCGATCCTACCGACCTCGATACTTTGGATGGACTGCAGCACGCGTTGAACACGCGCGTGGACATCCTAGTGGCCACGCAAGAGGACATTGAAAGCGCGCTGGGCCGTTATTATGGCGCGCGGGATGATTCCGTCGGGAAGATGATTCAAGACATCACCGAGGGCGAGGTCGAAATTGGGAAATATGGGGCGGCTGGCGAGGATGACGGAACGGTTGTTGAAGCGGACGCGCCAATCATCAAATTGGTCAACACCATGATTGTCGAAGCCTTTAAGATGCGGGCTTCGGACATTCATTTGGAACCGATGGCGAAGACCTTTCGCGTCCGCTACCGGATCGATGGTGTGTTGCACGAAATGAAGGGGCCGCCCAAGCGATTGCAAGCCTCGATCATCAGCCGTTTGAAAATCCAGTCCAATATGTCCATCGCGGAAAAACGCATTCCGCAGGACGGACGTATTCAAACTTCGGTGGGCGGCAAAACGATCGACCTGCGCGTCTCCTGTCTGCCCACGAATCATGGCGAAAGCATCGTCATGCGCATCCTGGACAAGGAAGGGCTGCGGCTCGGCTTGCCGGAATTGGGCTTTTTCACCGATGATCAACAGACATTCGAACGGCTGATCGGCTTGCCTGACGGGATTCTATTAGTAACGGGTCCAACCGGTTCGGGCAAAACGACAACGCTCTATTCCTGTCTAAACTTCATTAATCGTCCGGATCGCAAGATTATTACCGTCGAAGACCCAGTCGAATATCAGTTAGCGGGCATCAATCAAGTCCAAGTCAATGAAGTCATTGGCTTCACTTTCGCCGCCGCGTTGCGGTCCATGCTCCGCCAAGCTCCTAACGTCGTCATGCTGGGTGAAATTCGCGATCTAGAAACGGCCACAATCGCCATCAATGCCTCGCTCACAGGTCATTTGGTTTTCTCGACGCTGCATACGAATGACGCGCCGAGCGCGGTGACCCGTCTCATCGACATCGGGGTCAAACCATTCTTGGTCGCTTCCTCGACGCGGGCTCTCATGGCGCAACGCCTTGTTCGCAAAGTCTGCAAAAAATGCGCGGCGCCGTACGCCCCAACGGAAGCGGAGTTGCGGGCGCTGAGCATCGATCCGAATAACACCGCTGAGGCTGCGTTCAAGCGTGGCAAAGGTTGCGCTGACTGTGCCAAGACCGGGTGCCGCGGCCGTTTCGGCATCTTCGAGATTTTCGTCATTGATGATGAAGCAAGGAAGCTGATCTATGACAAGGTTTCGGCGTCGGTTTTGCGCATCCGCGCCCGCGAAATGGGGATGCGCACATTGCGGGAAGACGGCGCGCGAAAGGTTCTGGGCGGGCTAACTACCCCCGAAGAAGTCATTCGTGCCACCATCGGCGACGTCGATTAGCGAGGCATGAACGAAACGCGCCTTTGGAATGTCATTAATTCAACCCACAGTCACAATCCGTTAAGTCGATAATCGTCTCTTCCCACTATGTCTTATTCGATGTCCGATTTGTTGCAGTTAGTCGTGTCCGAAGGCGCCGCCGACTTGCATATCCGCGTCGGGATTCCACCCGTCATCCGCTTGCATGGGGTGCTTCACCGGGTCGAGGGCCCTCCTTTGCGACCTGAGGATACCGAGGAACTGATGCGGAGCATTACATCGGAAGACCACATTCAGCAAGTGCGCGAACGTGGCGGGGCGGATTTCGGTTTTGCTTTCGGAGAACTCGCCCGGTTTCGCGTCAGTGTGTTCAAGGAAAAAGGCAATTTCGGAACGGTGCTGCGGCAAATCCCGAGCAAGCTGCTCACTATGGAACAGATTGGATTGCCGCCTTCAGTTCGCGAACTGCTTTACAAACCGAGAGGCTTATGTCTGGTCACCGGCCCCACCGGATCAGGCAAGACGACCACGCTGGCGTCGATGATCAACATCATCAATGAGGAGCGCGACGATGCCCACATCATCACGGTCGAAGACCCGATCGAGTACTATCACAAGCACAAGAAGTCGGTCGTTACGCAACGCGAAGTCAACGTGGATGTGCCGAATTTCGCCGAGGCTTTGCGACGCGCGTTACGCCAAGACCCGGATGTCATTCTAGTCGGCGAGTTGCGCGATCTTGAAACGATGGAAGCGGCCATCACCGCGGCTGAGACCGGCCATTTGGTCTTCGGAACGTTGCATACGACCGGCGCCGCGAAAACCATTGACCGTATCACGAACGCCTTCCCGAAAGAGCAGCAGGAAATGATTCGGATTCAGCTTTCGACGGTCTTGCAGGCGGTGATTTCACAGCTGCTTATACCACGCTGCGACAAGCCGGGACGCGTGGCCATCTTCGAGATTATGGTGAACACGCCTTCCATCGCGGCCTTGATTCGCGACAATAAGACCTTCCGAATCAATTCCGACATTCAGACCGGGGCGAAGTATGGCATGGTCACATTGGACAGCTTCTTAATCGACAAATACCTCCAAGGCATGATCGCCCAGGAAGAAGTCATTACGAAAGCGCAAGATTCCACAACGATCCTGGTCAAACTACAGGAAATTGAAGCCAGCCGGGCGGCTGCGGCGGCAGCTCGCTGATTTTTGTTATGTCCGAAATTACGTCTGATCCCCTCCTGGCCCTCGTCAAAGAGCGCGGCCTGATTGATGATTTGCAATTGGAGGAAGTGACCCAGGAACAAACCCGGAGCGGCAAGCCAATGAGCCAGCTTCTAAAGGACTTCGGCCTGGTTGACACGTATACCCAACTCCAACTCATTTCCGAACACCTTGGAACCGACATTGCCGATATCCGCGAATCCGAGTTAACGACTGAGATTATCCAGACCATCCCGGCCGCCACCGCGCGCATGTATCAATGTGTCCCAGTGGCCGTTTATGGCTCAACGATTCAAGTTGCCTTCATGGACCCGCTCAATCCGCAGATGATCGACGAGTTGGGATTTTCCATCGGTAAAGAAGTTCAAGTAGTCGTCGCCGACGCCGCTCAAATCGAGAGAGCGTTGAACAAATTCTACCCCGAAGACACCAATTCCAGCGTCAGCGAGATTCTGAAGGAATTGGGCGCGAACTTGGATTTGGGCAAGGACAGACCTGAGACGACGGTCGCAGCCGCCTTCGATGTTTCGGATTTGACCGACCAAGCGAACGCGACGCCGATTATTAAGTTCGTCAATCTCGTGCTGTTTCAAGCGATTCAAGATCGAGCGAGCGACATTCACTTCGAGCCGTTTGAAGACGAATTCAAAATCCGCTATCGCGTGGACGGCGCGCTCTACGAAATGTCCCCTCCGCCCAAGCACCTTGCTTTGCCCGTGACGTCGCGTCTCAAGGTCATGGCCAACCTGAACATTTCCGAACGGCGCTTGCCTCAAGACGGACGCATCACCATTAGTTTGGGCGGACGGCAAGTGGACTTGCGTGTTTCAACGCTGCCGACCCAGTTCGGCGAGTCGGTCGTGCTCCGCGTGCTGGATCGCTCGGCCTTGAAATTGGAATTGGAATCGCTCGGCTTTCCGCAGTTTATTCTCAATTATTTTTCGGAAGCGATTCAGCAACCGAATGGCATTGTAATCGTGACCGGCCCAACCGGCTGCGGCAAAACCACCACGCTTTACTCCGCGTTGCGTCGGATTAACACCATTGATTCGAAACTGCTCACCGCTGAAGATCCGGTGGAATTTGACATAGAAGGCATCATGCAGGTCGCGGTCAACGAAGCGGTCGGCATGACCTTCGGCAAAGCGTTGCGATCATTTTTGCGGCAGGACCCCGACATCATCATGCTGGGTGAAATGCGCGACCTCGAGACTTCGCAGGTGGCCATTCAAGCATCGCTCACAGGTCACTTGGTTTTGAGCACGCTGCACACAAACGACGCGCCCGGCGCCGTGACGCGTCTCATCGATATGGGCGTCGAACCCTTCTTGATTTCTTCCACGCTCATGGCCGTCTTGGCGCAACGCTTGGTTCGAACGATCTGCCGGAAATGTCGCACGCCTTTCGAGCCGACCGAAAATCAGTTGTCACTGCTGAACCTCTCCCCGCACGATGTTGGTGACAAAGTTTTCTACTACGGGCGCGGCTGCGCCAATTGCAATGACACCGGGTACCGCGGACGCAAAGGCATCTTCGAATTGCTCGTCGTCAATGAGGCGATCCGCAGCTTGATCAACGAGCGCGCGCCTACGGTCGTCATTCGCCAAAAGGCTGTCGAACTCGGCATGGTAACATTGCGCGAGGATGGCTTGCGTGGCATTTTCGATGGCGAAACCACCATTGAAGAAATACTGAAATACACCTAATAGCAAAGGTCCTTATGCCTAAATTCAATTACGTCGCCATGGATTCCCGTGGCAAGGAAACAAAAGGCACTCTCGAGGTGGCAAATCAGAACGAAGCCATCGGGCGGCTCAAGGAAATGGGGTATTTCCCGACGAAAGTAGTCGAAGCGGACAAGGTCAAAGAGAAGGCTGGGAAAAAAGGAGGCGCCGCTCCCGCCAGAGGCGGAAAGAAAAAGGGCGGGGTGAGCATCAACATCCGGATTCCCGGCTTGGGCGGCAAAGTAAAACCGAAAATCCTGACCACGTTTACGCGGCAATTGGCGACTCTGGTGGACGCTGGCTTGCCCTTGCTTCGAGGATTGAGAGTCTTGGAAAGACAGGAAAGGAATCCAACGCTGCGCAGCATCATCAATGATCTGGCGATTTCGATTGAGGGGGGCAGCACATTTTCGGAAGGGTTGGCTCAACATCCGAAAGTATTTAACCGGCTATTTGTGAACATGGTTAAAGCGGGCGAACTCGGCGGTGTGCTCGAAGTTGTATTAAACCGGCTTTCGGAGTTCATGGAGAAAGCGCAGAAGATCAAAGGCAAAGTTGTGGCGGCCATGTTTTATCCGGCCGCAGTCATGTTTGTCGCCGTCGGCATCTTGATTCTCTTGATGGTGGTCGTGGTTCCCAAGTTTAAGGCAATCTTTGCTGACATGTTGGAAGGCGCGGCCATGCCTGCGTTCACGAATTTCGTTTTGGCAGTCAGCGAAATTGTGGCTCAACACTTTTTGGTCACATTCGGGTGTTTGATCGGCGCGTTCATCGTCTTCAAACTGATCGTTCGAACGAGAATAGGCCGAAAGCTGTTTGACAGACTTAAACTAAGTTTTCCTGTTCTCGGCCCCGTCGTCAGCAAAGTTGCGATTTCCAGATTCACGCGAACGCTGGGCACATTGGTTAGCAGCGGCGTTCCAATTCTTCAGGCGTTGACGATCGTTAAAGAGACTTCGGGCAACGTGATTGTTGGAGAAGCCGTCGGCGCCGTCCACGAAAGCGTCAAGGAAGGCGAGACAATCACAGCGCCGTTGGAAGCGTCGAATGTTTTTCCTCCCATGGTTATCAGCATGGTTGACGTCGGCGAACAAACGGGCGCGCTTCCGGAAATGCTTATGAAGATCGCCGACAATTATGATGACGAAGTCGATAACGCCGTATCGGCGATGACCTCATTGCTGGAACCGATCATGATCGTGTTCCTCGCTGTCGTCGTCGGAAGCATCGTGATCGCGCTCTTCTTACCCCTCATTACCCTCATCGACCAACTTGGTTCCGAAGGCGGTGGAAAGGGCGGCGGCGACGACTAGGAAGTTTGTAGCGATGAAATGGCCACCGAGTCATGTCGGTGGCCATTTTCGTTGTTGGAAGATAAAATGAAGTTGACAGCCAAGAGGCGGTACTGTAAATACAATGTAACTACATTGCATTGGCGTTTGATTTACAACTCAAGCCATGGAGTTTGATTGGAATAACACGCCTTTCGAGTGGGATAGTTCTTTGACGCCACGGAAAGACAGCGGGGGGGGTGGGGATTTTCAGCGTTTATCGCACGAACGGGAAACAGATTCGGGTCCTTTATGCGCGCACGTTTGCTGCGGAAGAACAGTTCTTTTATCAACGCAAGCTGAATCAGACCCTTTCACAATAAGCCAGCTGAGCCATGGCGACGCGTTGACACGCGTTGCGGCTAGAAATTCGAGATGCTGATTTGATCGGTCGCTGCAGGAATCAAACCGCCATGAACGCGATCATGAATTGGGAAGATGTGCCGCTGTTCGACAGCGAAGAAGCGGAAGCATCGTTTTGGGCGGAGAATCGAATCGACTTGCGATTGATGGAAGGAGCGGTCGCAGCGAGTTCCGAAGCTTCGGAATCCGTGACGATAACGTTGCGGATTGATCCGAGGATGCTGGCAAAGATCAAGCGCTTGGCGCGTTCGAGGTATCTCAATTATCAAAGTATGATCAAACAGTGGTTGAGCGAACGAATGGAACAGGAATTGCGGGAAAGATAGGCAGGAAGAATGATCAATTCACGACGAGGCCGTGGCCGTATCGCAGAGTTTCACGCTGCTGTATCGCAGACTTTCAGTCTGCTGCGTGCACGCCCGGCCGGAGGCGCCGGACAAAGTGCAGCCGCTGCCGGCGGCAAGCCAGCGATACAGCAGACTGCAAGTCTGCGTTACAAAAGAAGTGGTTTCACCCTAATTGAGTTGCTGGTCGTCTTCAGCATTATCGCGCTGCTGGCTGGCTTAAGCGTGGGATTGGTCGGCGTCGCTTCGCGGAAAAACAAGGAATCGCGAGTTAAAGCGGAATTGAATAAGTACGTGACCGCGATTGAAAATTACAAGGCTGCCATTGGTTCATTCCCGCCAGACAATCCTGGCAAGCCTTCCACTAACCAGCTTTTTTATGAGTTAAGCGGGACTGTCTACACAAGAAACAAGTTTGAGATTCCTGGAAGTGAGGAGGGAATCCTCGATGCGAACGTAAGGCCTATTTTTGGCAGGAGTGGGTTCGCGAACTCGTCACGGGATGAGAAGGAGTTGAAGTTCACGGAAGAGGTCAAACCAGCGCAATACAAGGAAGTAAATATTCCGGGTGTCGATATTGAAGTCCTAGCCGTTCCAGTAAACGGTCCAAAAACGAGCACCTACAATGGAGTCAGCTTTCCGCTTCAGATTCCAGCGAGAGTTGGCGCTGTGCCGATCAACCCCTGGATGTACGATTCATCTTCACCAAACCGCAATAATCCAAATGGATTCGATCTCTGGGCAGAAGTTGTCATCGGCAGAGACATCATTCGTTTCAGCAATTGGGAGAAGGACCCGACGGTTATCGGAAGACAATAAGCAGAGCATGGAACTGAGAAGAAAATATTCTCGTCCAGGCCGGCCACTTGATGTCAAGTGGACAGCCTCGATGTGGCCCGCGCCCATCATTGATCTTCAAGGATTCGCGCCACAATTCCCAATTGCGCCGCAGCCAAAGGCAAAAGCCAAAGGAGCGCGTTGCGCTCGCCTTACCAAAGCCAAAGGAAAACTATGAACGTTTCGTCAACTCAGGATCATCGAGGTTTTACCTTGATTGAATTGCTGGTGGTTATCGCCATCATCGGCGTTCTCGCCGGCATGTTGATGCCCGTGGTCAGCAAGGCGAAAGTGAAAGGGCAAATAATCAAAGCTCGGACCGAAATGGCCGACTTAGCTGGCGCCATCAGCGCTTACCAGGCGACATACCATCGGTTTCCGGCTTCAAAGGACACGCGAGAAGCATTGGGGGATTCGGGGGATAGTCCCGATTTTACATGGGGAACGCGCTATGCCGGCGGGTGGTGGCGCACTAAGCGAAATCAAGAGATTCGAATTGAAACCGCAGGCGTTCAATTTAGGAATCAAGCTAATAACTCGGAGTTAGTGGCGATCCTTTCTGGACTAACCCAATTTCGTAATGGCGAAGCAACGCCAAACGCCAATCACACGCTCAATCCGCAAAAGACGCCCTTCTTGAAGGCGCGCGAAGTCGATGGCGCACGCACTCCCGGCGTCGGTCCCGATGGTGTTTATCGCGATCCTTGGGGAAACCCATACATCGTCACGGTTGACTTAGACTATAACGACCAATGCCGGGATGGTTTTTATCGTTATGACTCAGTTTCAGCCGATCCCGCCGGCGGCGCCGCAAAAGGATTCAACGGCCACATGAAAGCGAAGCCAGCGGCCAACACGTTCGAGCTTCGCGCACCCGTGATGGTCTGGTCTCTGGGGCCGGATGGTCTGGCCAGCCTTCAACAGAAGGCCAATTTCGGCGTGAATAAGGACAATGTTCTGAGCTGGAAATGAACTGTTACCGTTCCAATTTGCGATTTGCGATTTGCGATTTGCGATCTGGTTGTGACGCAGAGTTTCACTCTGGCGTATCGCAGAGTTGGAATCCGCAAACACCGCGCAAGTTCCGAAACGCTGGAGAGGGCGAGACCTATGCCGACCGCAAGTCGGCGGTTGAGCCAAATCGCAAATGGGAACGATTGAATAGGACTTGCCGTTCGCCTCGGATTGGTGCTGCCGCCTTCACGCTGCTCGAACTGCTCGTGGTGATCGTCATCATTGGCATCTTGGCGTCAATCGGCTTGCCGGCGATGAAAGGAATTGGTCAAGCCAACTTGACCGCGGCCGCCAATAGACAGATTCTCGACGACCTCGCTTTCGCACGCCTTCGAGCGATCAGTGACCGCACGACCGTTTACATGGTTTTCGTTCCGCCGACCATCTTCCAAAAGATCGATTCGGAAAAGAACAACCCCAATCTCCAAGAGTTGCGCTCGCTCACTAATTTGGTGAGCGGCCAATACACCTCCTACGCGCTCATTAGCGCGCGGACAGTTGGAGATCAACCTGGGCAAGCCACGCCGCGTTATTTGACAGATTGGAAAACACTGCCCGAAGGGATGCTCATCCCGCCTTATAAATACGATGCGCGGTTGAGCAACAATCCAAACGGTTACGCGCGCGCCTTCGCGACCAATGCTTTCCCATTTCCCAATGCCAGGAGCAAACCGTTTCTGCTTCCGTATATCGGCTTTAATTCCCAGGGACAACTTCTCTCGCAACGCGAAGAACTCCTCCCTTTGGGGAAAGGCAGCATCTTTTTCCCGAAGGATAACCGCGGTAATTACGTGCGAGGCGAACCAGACGTGCAATTGATTCCTCCCGGCAATACGACCAACAACCTTCAATACGTGCGGGTCGATTGGCTGACCGGCCGCGCGAAGGTTGAGTTGCCAGCGCTGCAATGATGAAGACGCCGATACAAACTAAGGCAGGGACCACGCGCTGCACCGTCCGCGCACTGCTGGCGCCGGCGCATATCGTTGCGCCGCGCTCGAACCCAGCTCGCGCGCGGACGGCGCAACGCGCCGTCCCTGCCTCCGGGTTCACAATGGTGGAAATCGCGCTTTCGCTCGCCATCATTGCGTTTGCTTTGGTCGCGATCATCGGCGTTCTCCCGACAGGCCTCAAAGTCCAAAAGGAAAATCTCGAAGAGACGATTGTCAACCAGGACGGAATATTTATTTTGGAAGCGCTCCGCAGCGGGTCCAAAGGAATAGATGAGTTAACGAATTTCGTCGAGTCGATTACGATCAAGTATGGAACGGCTTCGACAGTAACGTTCACGAATACGACCGCGTCCGTTCCCAATCGTTTGACCAATGGTCTGCACATCGTCGGATTGCTAAGCACACCGAAGATTGAAGTATTGCCAAACGGCGCTTCTCGGTCGAACTCTGTAACGGCCCGGGTTCGGGCCATTAGCGGAGTCGCCAGCGAAAAAGGAAAACAGAGCGAGGAACTGGCCTTTCGTTATCATCTTGTTTCCGAGGTTCTGCCGTTTACGGCCCGGCCTTCAGGCGCAAACGCTGCGAGTTCAATCGATGATCTGCGCCATTCCCTCAGCCTTTTCAGGAACCTTTACGAGATTCGCCTCACGCTTCGCTGGCCGTTGTATCAGCGAGGAACGACTTGGGAAACCGGCCGCGGGCGAAAGACCTTTCGCACGCTGGTCAGCGGTGAATTGCGGGGTTTCGGCCCAGTAAACAGCCCAAACTACCTGTACTTTTTCGAACCAAATACGTTTTCGCTGACGAACAGCTTCACGACCGTGCTCCAATGAAAACGCGCATTCACAAAAAACCGGAGCATCCGAAATCCGACGGGTATTGGAGTGCGGTGACGCAGGC
Organism: Verrucomicrobiota bacterium; assembly: GCA_016871515.1. GTDB lineage: Bacteria > Verrucomicrobiota > Verrucomicrobiia > Limisphaerales > SIBE01 > SIBE01. Next base: position 3,898 of record VHDE01000023.1, on the reverse strand, counting down.
TCCAGCCCAATTAGCGCTGCTTGGAAGATTTCCAACCTCGACCTCCGGCCAATCCAGACAGGGCGAGAACTGGCGAACAGTCTGCCGATTGCAAATCGGCGATAGGGCAGACTCCAAGGCTGCGCGACAAAACAAATCCCGCTGTTATAAGAGTTGGCGAGGCGAGGCCGGCTTTTCGCTCCTGGAATTGCTCGTGGCGGTCTCGATCATGATCGTGATCGTGTATGCGCTTTACCAAGTGTTCAATCACACCCAAAAAGCTCTGCGCGGCAATATCACGCAAGTGGATGTCCTCGAATCCGGACGGGCGGCCTTGGAAATGATTTCGCGCGAGTTGGAGCAACTAAGCGCTTCACGCTTGTCCGCCGGGACGAATTTATACGCAGGATTAATTCCGTCTCCTCCTCTGGTTCAGACCGACTTGGATGAGACGAGAATCCTGCGCACGAATGTGCTCCAGGAATTCTTCTTTCTTAGCTCGATGACGAATCGCTGGGTTGGAACCGGCTACCGCGTGATCGGCGCCGACGACGGCATCGGAACACTCTACCGCTTTTCTATTTCGACCAATGTCCACCGGCTTACCTCGACCAATCTGAGCCGCGAGTTCATGACATTGGAGATGACCAACCGCGTGACGCGCACGATATCAACTAACTTCCATCGCGTGGCCGACGGCATTGTTCACTTGCGTTTGGCGGCGTTCGATCCGGAAGGCCGGAGAATGGGATTTGAGACAACCAATTTTTATCCCACCTACAACATTCTGCGCCAAAACATCAGGTTGCAGCAGTTGCCATGGAGCAATCTCCGCAATGGTGATTGGCAAAGCGCCAACGTTGTCCTCCGGCAGGACCCTGTTGCGCAAACAAAACTGCTCTTTTTGGGCAACGCTCTTCCCGCCTACGTCGATCTCGAACTGGCCGTTATTGAACCCGATGCGTTGGCCCAATATGAATCGATGCGCGTTGGTCCGCCATCCGTCGCGCGGAAGTTTCTCGAAAAACGGGCGTCGAAGGTCCATTTGTTTCGGAAGCGCATCCCCATCCGAACCGCATCGCCATGAATCGTCACTCGCAACGCGGCGTCGCCCTAGTCATCACCTTGCTCATGTTGTCGGTGGTGACCATAATGGCCGTTGTCTTTTTGGCCGTCAGCCGCCGTGACAAGGCTTCCGTAACGGTTACTCAGAACCAGACTGACGCGGGGTTAATGGCAGAAGCCGCCCTCGCTAGGGCTCAAGCTGAGATTGCCGCCCGCATGCTGGCCACAACCAATGCGTTCAGTTACGAGATGATTGTCTCGACCAATTATTTCAGTCCCGCGGGATTCCGTTCTGGTATCGCATCACCAATGAACGTCAGTTACACACTGTTCAATGGCCAGTATTTATCAGATGAGGAAGATATCCTTCAGAACATTGCCAATCTTCAATACGATCCGCGCCCACCCGTTTTCATCCCTATTGCCAACCCCAGCGCGGAACGTGATCCGGTCTTCTTCGACAGAAATAGAGTGCCGCACAATTTTCGATTTTACCTCGATTTCAACCGAAATAGGCGTTTCGAACCCAACGGCTGGCAACCGGTGATGGGAAGCGCGCCCGGACGATATGTTGGGACCAACGGAGTGGAAACCACTTCCGTTCGAAGCGCGATGTTCCAAAATTTCATCGGTGATCCCGAATGGATTGGCGTGCTCGAACGACCGGATCGGCCTCATTCCGAAAGTAACCGATTCGTGGGGCGCTATGCTTTTATCGTCCTGCCCGCCGGGAAAAGCCTCGATCTGAATTTCATTCATAATAACGTCAAAGGCAACGATCCTAATCTTCAGGCCAACAACTACAGCCGCAATCAAGGCATCGGCTCTTGGGAGATCAACCTCGCAGGCGGGTTTCACGATTTGAATACGAACGTTTGGAGGAGTTATGTTTATCGGCCTGGCGCCTTTGTCGCGAGCGTTGGGGATTCCTTCGATGATGCTCGCGCGTTTCTCTTCCATCGCTACTACGATGCGTTCAAGCCGGCGCGCCAGCATGAGTTGCCTCCGGCGCAGAACGTGTTTGGGCCGTCGGCCGCCAGCGCCTTCCGGGCTTCCGCAATCGATTATTATTCCGATGGCCTCATTCCTCTGGATAACCCGGCCAAGGCGTGGCCCGGAAGTCCGAACCCAGAAGGCTACTACGACATGCAGGAGATCTTTGACACCAATCAAACATCACCGCGGTTTGTGGCGCGTCTAGCATCTCGAACGACCAACTCCCTTTCATCCTACGATCGGTACACGGTCTATCGCATGCTCGCTCAGTTCGGAACCGATTCGCAGCCCGCCGAATCCAGCAGGCTGCACCAGGCCGATTTCCGCCTCTACACCACGAACAAACTGCACCTGAATTATCGAAACGACTTACCAGGTGGCCAAACGAATCTAATCCCTTGGAACGTCACGCTTCCTGCCGGAAGTCCGTTGCTGCTCGGAGATATGCCGTCGGCAACCAGTTTCTTCTACCAAACAGCCGACCGGCTTTTGCGGGCAAGTTTGCGGCGCAGCGACGTGACCAATAACCTCGCCATCGGTCCTTACGGTCAAATCATGGAGAACGTCACATTGTTGTCCCCGGACTACCTAGATTTGCCGCGAGGCCCTGTCACGCATTTCGTGATGGGAACGACCGCTGTTCGAAACGACTTTTGTCTGACCAATATCCAAGTGTTCCATGTCGGTCGTAATCCCAATAGAGCAACGCCACCGCCGAACTACGCAACGAACAACGAATACTCGACGGCGGTCCATCAACAATTACAAGTCGCCGCCAATCTTTACGATTCTACCACGACTCGGGGTACGAGCGTGAAGCGCGATTATCCGACCGTTTTCCGGCCGCTCGTTGGAAAGAGTGCCACGAACGTTTTTATCGGCGGATACGTGGAATTTTCGGGGACAAATGTTCAACAATTGGATTGGCAGAGTTCAGAAGCTTTCTTCTCTAACATCGCCGGTAGATTTTCTAGAAACGACATAATATACACAAACGTTTGCCTCACCGATTTGCCATGGGTTGTTGGCGCGAAGAAGGGCTTTCCGAACTTCAATGAGTTCACTTTGCAGACCGTGGCGCAAGTGAGTCGCAAGCTGGAACTGGGCAAGACAGCTCTCAATTCCTTGCCTACGTATACGAACCAGATGCACGTATTGAGCATTACCAATCGCCTCGGAATGGAGGCGTGGAATTCATACACACAAGCTTTTCAGGGCAATCTCGGTATGCAGGCGTTTGTTCAAAGCGAAATGGCTCTTCACTGCATTATCGATTCCGATGTGCTAATAAATCCTCAGTATCCCCAGCACCGGGGCTCGAACTATGTCATTACTCGAACGGTGACGACAAATTTCAACGTGTGGCCCGGTTATCCCAATCCAGCGTCGTTTAGGATACCCATCACGGATACAATTACTTTCCTGACCAATCAAAGTTATTTAACGGGCTCTGGCATATTCACGACAAATAACGTTTTTGAAAAAGGATCCCGCGTTCCGCAATGGATGCTACATATTACGAATCGGCTGCAGTACATACTGTTCGATCACGACGCAGGTCGCATCGTTGATTTCGTGAATCTCGACAAATTGGTGAGCCATCTGAACCTCACGCAGGTTCTCATGGGCAATACCAACGCCGGCGCCGGAGGGATGTTCAGCGACCGCCAGCGGCAGGGTGTCCTCGGCGACAATGACATGTGGAATACCAATCGTATTGCGGCCAGTCTAAGCGCTCCATCCATGGGTGTGACCAATCAGATTGGCGTCTCGGCTGGTCTTCCTTACGTCGGTGAGGGCACCTGGCGGAGCGCCACCGGAGATCCGGTCGCCGGGCGCGACAAAGAGAAAGCCATCG
>VHDE01000022.1 GCA_016871515.1 Verrucomicrobiota bacterium | reverse complement strand
GCTGCGAACCGGGACGGTTCGCGGTCCGTTGCGGCGGAGCGCGGGACGTCCCGGCCCGCAGCACCGTGGACTATTTCGCGGCCCTGGCAACCCGGTGCGCTCGGTGCTTGCGGACGCGCTGCGAACCGGGACGGTTCGCGGTCCGGTGCGAAGTGCCAATCAACTTTTCCAAACCAATTGGCCAATCCCCAAGCGGCGCGGCCTTTCAAAAACACGAGCCTTCTCGCACTTCAATCGCTCTGTTCACGTTGGGGAGTGGGGTCACATCTCACTGTGAGCGCGCGCTCACAATTGTGCCGTGCCGCTTCAACCATTTTGTTCGCCTGCCTGCAAACCACTGTCCCTTTTCAGGGGCCGCTATTTGCCGTCTCGAGAGTGAACGCGCCGGAGCCGGAGGTGTGTTTGCTCACCTTGGGACTGCCGAAGTATTCCAATTCGCCCCTGCCAGTGATGCTGGCCTCCAATCTCTCCTTGACCCAAAGAGCAGCGTGCCCGGAGCCGCTGATGCCGACCGTTGCTTCATTGGATTCCAGATCGGGCGCTTGATGGTTGCCGGAGCCGCTGATGTGCAAGGCCAGACTTTCGGTCTTCAGCGGGCCTGCCTCAGCTTTGAGCGATCCTGACAAATGAAGTGCGTTGAGGCTTTTCACTTTGAGCTCATACCGAACTGTCTTGGTCGGGACCGATTCGCAAGTGTCCATTGATGACTTCCGATTTGATGAAGGGCAGCAAGTTGTCATCGGTTTCAATCGTCAGCGCTTGCTCCTGTCCCTGGCTGATCAGAAGCTGGCCCGATCCAGAAACGGAGACCTTATCAAATTGACTGACCGTCCTGGCCTCGGAGATGGTCGTTGCGGAGCCGCCCACTGTCCGCCAGCCTCCGAGATCAACCCAGCCTGTGAGCGCGAGGGCCACCAATGAGAGTTCGGCAATCCATGAAGTCTTCATCACTTTTCTTTGGTTCCACCCTCAATACTCGGATCGCAGGTAAATGTTACAACAAATTGAACTCGCTAGGCTCGCTATTTCATCTTCACCAATCCTTCGGTCAATTCGATATAGACGCCCCATGGATCGGTGAGGAAGGCAATGCTCAAGCCCATTTGAGGAAAGGCACTGTACGGCCGGTCGAATTTCACACCGTCAGCTTCGAGCTTTTTGCAGAAGGCTTCGAGATTGGCGATTTCGAAGCCGATGTGATCAACGCCGCGCCCTTTCGTCCCGGGCAGTTTAGCTTCGGCTGGTTTCCAGCGCAGATTGACACCGGGAACGTCGGCTGCTTTGAACGGTCCGCTTGTTCCAGGAAGCGCACCGAACATTTTCGCGTACCACGCGCGTTGTTCGTCGATCTCCTGGACCGCGAAGTGAATGTGATCATGCACGACGGGATCGGTTTGTTCTTTGTTTTCGGTGAACTCGATTTTGATGCCGTCCGGGAATTCGATGAACATCTGGCGCGTCTTTGGATTTTCAGTGAGAAACTTGCCGCCTGCGGCCGTGAGCTTCGACTTAGCTTCATCCAAACTCTTCACTTTGAATCCGAGATGATCGACCACGCAGCCGTCCGTTCCTCCGGTTGGCGCGCCTTTCGTCAGCAGAACTTGAACTCCGGGGAACTGGCAGGCTTCCAATCGTCCGAGCTTGACCACCTTCGCGCCGAGCGCGTCGATCCAAAGCTTTTTGTGAGCGTCGAGGTCGGAGACCCGCAAATGCAGGTGCCCCATGGCAACGCCTTTGTCATTTCCGGGCGGCAGTTGGGCAAGAATGGCGGGCGCTAGCAGCAAGGCCAAGGAGAGACTTCTCCGAAACAAAATTTCGCGCATCGAACCCATGAACCATTTCATTGGTAGGGCGGCGTTGCTGCGCCGCCTTGTTAAGCGCGTGATCTTGAGGCTGGCGGCGCAGGAACGTCGCCCTACCTTCAGGTTCATCGGGAGCCTCCAGGCAAATGGTGCGCGCATTGGGGCCATGAACCTGGTGCATAAAGCCCCTCTCCCTAACCCTCTCCCCATCGGATGGAGCGAGGGAAAAGATGAGGGGGCGTCTGCCTTAGATAAGTTTGAATCGATTCGATTACCCAAAAACTTTCCCTCGCCCCATCTGATGGGGAGAGGGGCTGCTTTTTGCCTTCCCCAGCCACAGTTCACAAGCAGGTTATTGGAAAGCGTCAGGAGTTTTTTCATGTGTTCGGTGGTGTTAAGCTGGCGACCTGAACGCGTCATGGTCATTCCATTAAACGATAGAAACGCATTGAGCTGGCCGCAGCTTGAGCATCGTCGGCAATCAGCAGGCCGCCATCGGATTGGAATTGATAATTCAGTTTTGTCCAGTCCGAGAGCGGCGCGGCAATGTCGCTGCCGGCGAAAATTCGCAGGTTGGGAAAAGCCGTTGGATTAAACGATTGCCCGTCGGAAAGCCGGACAGGCAAATGAACTTGGCCTGGTTTCGAAACAATAGGAGAGCCCAGTCGAAGCTCAGTCTTTTGAGCAGGGATGAGGCTGAGCGTTCCGCCAGAAAATGTTGCTAAGACGCGCGTGCCTTCGACACTGGCCACCTCGCGAAAGACCACTTCATCGCTGAAATCGATTCTGGCCGTGCCCGCGGCTGACGCGCTGACGCCGAAACTCACACGCAAAACATCGTGCGGGCCAGCCGGGAAACTCGCGCCGGCGGGAAGGGCGAGCACAATTCCAATTGTTCCTAAACTGAGAGAGCCCGTATTCACCAGAAATATTCCGTTTGCGGGAAGGTTCCCTAATTTGGCTTCGAGAAACTGCAACTGCGCCGGGTTGAAACCCAAGGTGAAACCCAACGCGTTTTCCTGACCTCGCGCCTGAAGACGGATCAAGATTGCGGACGTCTTAGGGGTCACGTCGCTATTCAGTATTGTGACTTCGGACGGAGAACGGGAAAGGTCTCGTCTGAACGACGGACTTTCCGTTGTCCTGGCGGCATTCTGCAACGAAGCTGGCGCGGGTCCGGTCGCGCCCCTCAGAGGATCCAGGTTCACGGCGAAGCGCGCGGCCTGAACCCAATCGTTGACGCCCACTTTTCCATCCCCACCAGTCAGCAGCGGCGCGCAATCGGCACGCTGAAGCTGCCCGGTCGTCAACCCAGCTGTGTCCAGACGCGCGGCGATGCGGCCAATTCTGGCCACGTCCGTTACGGTCACTTGGGAATTCCCATCGAGGTCCGCTTCCACGCCCGAATTGACCGCGAGTGTCCCATCGCGAAACTCACCCGAAAGAGTGTTGGCTTCGACATCGGAAACTTGTTTGGCGATGGGATCACTGCCGAAGGTGATGGCAGTTTCTTGTGTGATGGAGACGTTCACGACCTGAAAGGTTAGGACGGCCACCTCGCGATCGCCGGCCGCGAAACTTGTATTAGCGGCCAGCGCAATGGCTAGTCCGAATCGGCCGGAAGTGGCTTGAGTTGAATTGATGTTTAACACCGCGTTCGTGGCATCCGCTCCAGCCTTGGCCGATGTGAAGCGGAGAATATTCGTGTTGAATTGAACGCTGAATCCAGCGGCATTCTCGTTGCCCGCAGCCACCAGCCGAATGGGAATGTTCACGGCGCCGCCACTGGAGTTTGTACTGACGATGTTGAACAGAGGCCCGACCGCGAGGCTGGCGGAAACGTTTGTAGAACCTGCGGCGTTCGAGACGCGCACGCGGTACGTGCCGGCGTCGGCGAATTTCACTCCGGAGATGATATGAACGGCGTTCGTTGATCCACCGATGGCCTCCTCGTTTTTGAACCATTGATACTGGAGCGGCGCCGATCCCGCAGCGAACACCGCAAAGGTGAGGCTTTGGCCCGAAGTCACGGTTTGGTCTCGAGGTGGAATGACGACGCTTGGCGCGGTGCTATTCTGAAGCGCCAAACTATGCTCTGTGCCAGCGGTAATCGCTCGAATGCCGCCGAACCCGGAAGGCGGTGTTGCTTGGCCCCAGAAGTTGTTGCCCCAGCCCGCCACCGTGCCGTCGGATTTCAAGGCGAGCGAATGATAGCCACCGCCCGCAATGGAGATCACATTGCTGAGACCCCGTGGCGAGGTTGATTGCCCAAGGGAATTGTCACCCCAAGCGGCGACCGTACCGTCGCTTTTCAGTGCTAAACAATGAAAATGACCAGCCGCAATGGAGATGATGTTGGATAACCCCGCGGGAGGAATGGGCTCGATAAACTGGGCGCCATTCCAGATTTTGCCCCAAGTGACAACCGTACCGTCCTGCTTCAGCGCCAAGCTGTGAGAATGTCCGGCCGCGATCGAGATCACCTTCGCCAGACCTTTCGGCGCCGCCGCTTGGGCCAGTGAATTGTCGCCCCATCCGACAACCGCGCCTCCAGATTTGATCGCCAAACTGTGGTGTCCACCGGCGGCGATGGCCACTGCGTTGGTTAACCCGTTTGGGATCGATATTTGCCCGTCGAAATTCCCGCCCCAGCCGACGATGCTGCCCTCCTTTCTGAGCGCGAGACTGTGAAACTGGCCTGCCGCAAGCGCGGCTACGTTGGTTAAACTCGACGGGACCGAGGTTTGCCGAGCCGAATCACTGCCCCAGGCGATGACTGTTCCATCACTGCGCAACGCGAGATTGTGATTGTATCCCGCTGCAACCAACTGAGCATTCGGCAGCGACGCGGGAGCGGTAATTTGGCTTTGGTCATTTCGTCCCCAACCGACAACGCCGGTTTGGTTTTGAGAGAATACGGAAGCAGCGTTCGAGAGGAGAATCGTGGCAATTACTACAACGCTGGTTCGCTTGGCACAATTGAAAATGTTCACGCAGGTTTCCGGTTTAGGCTCGTTACGCCTAAGAATCGTCCGAAACAATCGATTTTTCGGGGCTCACACGCACGGCCAGAGCTTTTCAGAGCACGTGCGGGTTTTCAAACAGAAGTTTTCGAAAAATGCTTTCGATACGGTCATCCCGCAACCCATTTTCGCGCACTGCCGATTAGCCTGGCAGGACAGTGCGTCCCGCCTGTCCTGCTCTTGGTGTGCGCAAATGCTGGACAGGCGGGACGCCTATCCTGCGACACGCATTTTCGCGCATTGCGGCCATGAAATCTGCGATGGAGCGCGGACATTCCTCAAGATGGAAGCGCAACGGTTTGGGCACGCCTTGATCAAAAAGGATTTTCAATGGCGCGAGGCAGGCGTGGCGCGGATTTCCCCAGCGGCTTCCAATTGCTCGCGAGCGATGCCCTCATACCATTCGAGGAACTGTTCCAGCGTGCCGCCATGATCGAGATGATCGAAGAACGTTTGCGCAGGGACTCGGGTTCCTTTGAAAACCAAAGCCCCACTCATCACTTCCGGGTCTTGCGAGAATGGTGCCCCAACCCAATTGTGAGCACGTGTTGACAATTGGAAAAACCGCTAACCGGGTGCACTGGGGACATGGGCTTTGCGGGAAGAGTATGGCTCGTTTTTCGCGGATCAAAACGCGCCCATACGCCGATTTTAACTATGATTCTTGATCCAAGAGCCTATCGGCAAACAAATTGGTCTGGTCCGACCAGAATGAGCATGCGTTCCACACTTCCGGCGGCACGTAGATCGTCGTGTAAAGTTCGCGCAGGAGATGCAATTGCTCGCCCGCGGCCAGCGTGATGAGGACGGAGGAATCAACGACGACCGCTGGCATAAGCGACGTCGTGTTCCAAATCCTCCAGCGTGTAAGGTATGGTCACGCCGCAGCCAGGTGATCCTTCAGCCACTGCCAAGCTTCGGCTTGCATTTCGAGATTGAACTCGTGCGGTGTGTTGTAAAGCCGGCCGCGGAATTTGTTGGGTATTCCGGCTTTCTTGTAACAAGCCGTCAGTTTGTCGAATGAAGCGTGCACACCCTTCAGGTTGAATAGTCCATCTCGGCTGCCGTTGATCACCAGGAGCGCGGAAGGCATGGCCAGCGAGGCCACATCGGGATAATCCAAATAGCGGGACAAGCCCGGCACAAGTTTCGTATGACCGATCGTGCTGCGAATATGGCGCTGGAGTTGCGTCGGGAACGAAGCCATCCAACCCACGACAACCGCCGCTTTGATGCGATCGTCCAATGCCGCAAGATGGCACGAGCGCAATCCGCCGACGGACAGTCCGACACAACCGATGCGATTCTTATCCACCTCGGGACGCGTGCAGAGGTAATCGACCGAGCGCGCATCATCCCAGAAGATGACGCCCGACCAAGTAAAGCCCGCGGAGTAAATGGTGCGTCCGACGAGTTGTTCGCTTTGGCTGGATCGTTGGTTGAACGCGGCGATGCGTTCCCGAGTAATGTCGCGCGGGCGTTCGCGCCAATCCGCTGGGTCAGCGTCCAATATCATGCGCCGTTCGCCCCAATAGAACATGTCGATGACCAATACGACATAACCTTGCCGGGCGAGCGCCGATGCGATGCTGGCGCCGCCGTAGCAAGTTTTCTTGAAGTCGGTCAGGACGGGATGTTCATCCGTGGATTCGACGATTTTTTCTTTGCCCCAGAAATAGAACCCGCCGTGATCGTGCAACGCGACGATGCCTGGCGCAGGCCGTCTGGCGTTCTTTGGAATGAGAACGTAAGCCGGCGCGCGCAAATCGGGAGTCGTGTTGAAGTGAATTTTCTCCTGGATGTACTCGCCTTTATCGACCTTTTCGACAACTTGCGGACGCGGTTCACACGGAGCGGGCGCGTAATGCAGGAGTTCGAGCAGTTTGCCGCGCGCTTTGCGTTTCCACGCTTTGACCGACTTAAACTGCGGGTTAAGAAATGAGAGCGGGAACTCCGACTTCACCGCCCGGCTTTGAATAAATGGAAAAAGCGAACCGACATCAGAGTCGGTTTTCGGCGGGCTTGCTGGGCTTGCGTTCGCGGGAGCGGCGGTCGACTGCGCGACGACGTTTGTTGACAGAGGATTTTCCAGCAAAGCGGTCGAACAAACGCTCGCGGTGATCCAGTGCAGGAAATCGCGGCGGTTTGTACGACTCTTTGCCGATACCGGAGAGTTTGTGGACTTTGAGGATCGATGTTTCATAAGGCTAAATCATTCTCAGTGTGGTTGAGAACTGAACCGCGTTGTAGTAGCCGAGGTAACGAGGCTCTGAATTCGTTAGTTGTGTTGCCGAGATTACGACCCACTTTCCAGATCAGATATGAGCCTCGTTACCTCGGCTGTTACACTTTAACAGTTGTTGTAAGATATCGAGCCACCGGCCGTCACGGAGCTCTGACCCGCCAAAAGGCGTTGCCATTCGCGGGGACTGGCACCGCCACGGTTTGTGGATCATTGGTCAGCGTCAATGAAACTGCCACCGTCCAGTTCGTCCCGCCGAGTGCTGAAACGCGTTCGATATCATGGCGCTTGCCGATCACGCCGCTGACACTCAGGAGCAATTGCTGGTTTGACCGTGTCACGGCCAATTGCGGAGCGCGTGGCACAGGGACATCGCTCAGGTCCGGGATGCCGTTGCGGTTGGCGTCATTTGGGTCGTTGATCCTCAAGAGCCAAAGCGCATAATCATCCACGCCGGTCGCGAGATCGCCGTCCTTGAAAACGAAGAAATCAACGTAGTCGCTTCCGAACCGATCCAGTTCCTCCGAGTTGAAGTAAGTCAAGGTTTGGCCGGTTTCATTCGTCCAACTTCCCGCGCGCAGGCCCAACAGATTCGGATTGATCTTCGCCAGATCAACTTTTCCGGAAAGCTTCCGCAGCGCGTTGGTCAGAACGATCGAGCCGATGACATTTGTTTGGGCAGTGCTGTAAGTCAGCGTGCCGGCGAATTCCAATATCTCGTAAGCAAGGTTGAAAGTGAGCCCGTAAGCATCCATGGTTAACCGGCACGTGCCGGTCTTGGACTTGGCTTCGCGACTCCAGATGGTTGTTACTTTGCCCGTCCGATCCAAATCCTCGAACGCGCCGGTTGTCGTGGTGGCGCTGACGGCCTGGTCCACTTCGAAGAAATCCGCGATGAGATTCGTATTGGCGTCTTTGACTTCGGGCAAATTCAAATAGAACGAACCGTTAACCGGCTCAAAGAAGACATCGCCAGAGAGCCGATAAAAACAACCGTGCGTGCTTGGTGCTCCCGGCGGCAGCGGCGCCAATTCGCCGTTCAGTGAGGATGCGGCGGGCGAATCTGTTGTTATCTCCAGGCTGTAATTGAGTCCAACTGATGTCGTGGTTCCCGGATGAAAGCGCAGGGAAAGGCAATGCAAACGCATTTCAGCTTTCCCAGGCGCGGCCCACGTGGGCGGCATACAGAGCACGATCGCGATAAGGTTTAGGAGCGTTCTTTTCATTTCAGGCTCTCCGCCATTGGATCAAAGTTCGGTTTATTATCCGGCAGGAGCGATTCCCGGTCAATTTTGTTTGCGACCGGGTGCAAGTGGCGCCGTAGCGGCGGGCCTCCGGCCTGCCGTAGAGCTGTGGCATCCTGCCCGGCGGACCGCGCGTGCGATTATAACGCAATGCCGACTTCCCACGCCTTGCTCCGGGCGGCAGGCAGGATGCCCGCCGCTACCGCAAGTGGCTAAAGTTTTTCTTTTGGGCGGTGCGATTTTGGAGCATAAGGAGGTCCATCGCATGAAACTGACTTCTATTTTCGCTGACTCGTTTGCTCTCCGTTGGACGTGGATCATTGCCATTGCTTTGCTGCTCTGTGAATTTACCGCCATTTCCGCGGACCCGTTTTCCGAAGGTGTGCGCCCCACCGATCCGCTTCCTGCCACTGAACAGTTGAAGAAGTTCCGTTTGCCCCCCGGTTTTGAAATCCAATTGGTGGCGGAGGAGCCAAACTTGCGGAAGCCAATGAACATGGCTTTTGACGCGCTGGGCCGTCTCTGGATCACCGAGTCGCGTGAGTATCCGTTCGCTGCGCCGCTCGATCAACCGGCTCGCGACACGATTCGCATTTTTTCAGATTTCGATGAAACAGGCCGTGCCCGCCAGGCAACCATTTTCGCTGATGGCCTCAACATTCCGATTGGCATCTATCCCTTTTATAGTCCTGCGTCTGGCGGCAGCGGCCGGTTCACCTGGAAATGCGTTGCCTGGAGCATCCCAAACATTTGGTTGATGGAAGATACAGATGGCGACGGCAAAGCTGACAAGCGCGAAGTCTTGTTTGGCCCATTCGATCACACGCGCGACACGCATGGAAATCAGGCGTCGTTTCGGCGCGGCTTTGATGGCTGGCTCTACGCGACGCACGGGTTCAACAACGATTCACACGTCAAGGGTCGCGATGGCCATCAAGTGGACTTAAACTCGGGCAACACCTATCGCATGCGCCTCGATGGCTCGCGCATCGAACATCACACCTGGGGCCAAGTGAATCCGTACGGGCTCGCTTGGGATCCGGCGGGCAACCTTTATTCGAGCGATTGCCACAGCGCTCCGACTTACCAACTGCTCGCAGGCGGTTATTATCCAAGCTTCGGCAAACCGCATGATGGACTCGGCTTCGCGCCCGTGCTCATGGAACACAGCCACGGTTCGACCGCTATCGATGGAATGCTTTATTACGCCGACAACCTTTGGCCCCGGGAATTCCACGGCAACATTTTCGTCGGCAACGTCATGACGAGCCGCGTGAATCGCGACCGGTTGATCTTTAACGGTTCATCACCGAAGGCCGTCGAGCTGGACGACTTCGTAAAGTGCGATGATCCGTGGTTTCGCCCGGTCGATAATCAGCTCGGTCCCGACGGCGCTTTTTACATCGCAGACTTCTACAACAAGATCATCGGGCATTACGAAGTTCCTCTGCGACATCCGGGGCGCGACCGGGAGCGCGGAAGGATTTGGCGCGTGGTTTATCGCGGAGATGGCGCCCAACCGAAAATGCATCGGCGGACGCTGGATCTTACTAAAGCGAGCGGAGACGAACTGGTTCGCGAACTGGCAGATCCAAACCTCACCTGGCGAATGCTGGCCATGAATCAAATTACCGATCGCGCAAGCAATGCCGACACCGGCGCTCTCCAGCAAGCACTCCGCAGCCCGATCAATTCTTTCCAGCACGTTCACGCCCTTTGGCTATTGCATCGATTAAGCCCGCCGAGTGTTGAGACGAGTTCCACACCCGGATTCTTAGCCGCGGCAGCCAAGTCGAAGGATTCGCTCGTGCGTGTTCATGCGGCGCGCATTGCTGCTGACATCATCTATCACGATTCGCTGCCCGGACTGATGAAACATACGGATTTCATTCAAACCGCGCACCAGATTGCACTGGAAGGTCTGAAAGATTCCGATCCTTTGGTTCAGCGCTGCGCTGCGGAAGGGTGGGGGATGTTCAATGTCCTGAGCGCCGATCCTGTGCGAGCGTTACTCGAATTGCGCGCGCGTGTTCCGGCCGACGACACTCATCTGCTCTATGTGGTCCGCAAAGCGATCCGCGACCAACTCAACCATCGCGGTGTCTTCGACAAAGTATTCGAGGCCCAATGGACCGAGGCTGAAATCCGCGCTTTGGCTGATGTGGCGGTCGCGGTCAAGTCGCCGCCCGCGGGGACGTTTCTCCTTCGACATTTGTCGCGTTTGAACCAAGACCGTGCGACGCTGTCGGCGGCGCTTCAACATGCGGCCCGGTACGCACCGCCGACTGAGCTTGACCCAATCGCTTCGTTCGTCCGGGAGAAATTCGCTGAAGATATCGATTTTCAAGTCGCTTTGTTCGCCAGCGTTGAGCAAGGCGTCTCGAAAGGCGGCACTCAACTCAGTGAAACCCTGCGCGGATGGGGAACCGATATTTGCCGCAGTTCGCTCGGCGCCACGCCAGATGCGGCCTGGTGGAATACGCCCCTCGAAGGTGTGAACGATCCGCGCAATCCTTGGGCCTTCCAACAAGGCCGTTGTGCCGATGGCCAGAATGCGCGCTTGTTGTCGAGCCATCCGCTTGGCGAGCAGCTTACCGGCACGCTGCGATCAAAACCCTTCAAGCTGCCCCCGCAACTGAGCTTTTACCTCGCCGGGCATCAAGGTGAACCCGAACGGCCGCCCCATAAACGAAATGTGGTTCGGTTGCGCTCTGCCGAAAACGACGTTGTGCTCGCCGAGGCTTTCCCATCGCGCCACGACGTGGCTCAAAAAATCACTTGGGACCTCGCAGCGCACGCCGGACAGCAAGGTTATGTTGAAGTCACGGATGGCGATGCGGCCGATGCCTGGGCGTGGCTGGCGTTCGGCCGATTCGATCCACCGGTCATCTCGCTTCCGTCGGTTGCTCCCGGTGATGTTGCCCGCCGTCAACAAACCGCGGCCGAGTTGGCCGGGCGGCTGCGTTTGCCAGTGCTGGCGCAAGTCCAGCAAATTGCTTTGCGCTCGGAATTTGACGCGGATGCTCGCGCGGCAGCGGCTCGGAGTCTGGCTTCTCTCGAACGCGAAACTGCGGCCAAAGCGTTGCCAGCGGCATTGACGAATTCGGCTTTGCCCATGCGCCTGCGCGAAGGGATTGGGCTGGCCTTGCTCGAAACGGATTTGCCTCCAGCGCGCGCTCACGTGCTCGAAGCCATGAAGTCTGCGCCGCACCGCGTTCAACTGAAGTGGGCGCAAGCCTTGGCCGCAAGTGCGTCCGGATCGGATGCCTTGTTGCAGGCAGTCACTGGCCGTGCCGCGGCTCCAAGCTTGCTGCAAGACCGCACGGTCAAAGATCGTTTGATTGCCGCCCGGCCCAGCGACGGCGCATCACGTCTGGAAGCGCTGACGAAAGGACTCGCGCCTGGGGATTTGCAACGGGATCGCCTCGTCGCGCAGCGGAGCAGGGGGTACGGATCAGCGGCCGGCAAGCTTGCGGAAGGACAGCGACTCTTTCAACAGCATTGCGCGGTATGCCACCAAATCGATCGCCAGGGCAGTTTGATCGGCCCGCAGCTCGACGGCATTGGACAACGCGGGTTGGAACGCGTCGTCGAGGATATACTGGACCCAAATCGAAATGTGGACCGGGCCTTTCGTTCTCACATCGTGAAGTTGAAGGATGGCGATGTTGTCAGCGGTTTGCCCCGGCGCGAGGAAGGTGAAGTGCTTGTGCTCGCCGACTCAACCGGCAAGGAAATCTCCGTTCCAATGAAGAACATCGAAGGACAACGCGAGTCGGAGACATCGCTGATGCCGGACAATTTCGGGGATGTGATTTCAGCGGAAGACTTCAATGATTTGCTGGCCTTTCTGCTCTCCCAAAAAACGGCAGCCAGCCCGTAGCAGCAAAACTCAACCGCAGTTTGCCGCGTCACCAAGCGAATGGGCGCAATCTTATTGCTCGCTATGGCGGTTTCCGCGGAGGATTGGCCGCAGTTCCGTGGGCCAAACCGTGATGGAGTTTGGAACGAAACCAGCCTGGTGAAATCCTTTCCCGCCGAGGGACTGAAAGTGCGCTGGCGGCAACCGGTGGGTCGGGGATGGTCGAGCCCAGTGCTAGCGCAAGGCCGCGTCTTTCTCATGAACATGGAGGCGGTCCGACATCCACGCCGGTTGCAGTGGAGAAAGAGCTTTCTCCCAGAGCCGTGCGCGAAACGATTCAGTTCGCCGAGCGATGAAACGTGCCGACCTAGAACGGCATCTGCGGCAAAACGGGTGTGTCTTTTATCGCGAAGGCGGTGCGCACAGTATCTGGCTGAACCCAGCCAAACGAAAGGCATTGGCTGATGTACTTTGCCAGAAGGTCTGATGGCACGTTTCGGAAAAAGTCGCGCAACTCATTCGAAGAAGTCGAGCCATCGTTCAGCCGTCCGTCCCCAGCGAAAGCGATTACTTGCCGAATATGTTTCTCGCTAAGCTGGCTGCGATCTCTCTGCCAAAGGTCAATCGAGGCGCTTCACACGGATGTTTTTGTACCGGATGATGCTCTTAGGGTCGTGTGCCTGGAGCGCGAAGATGCCTTCACCAAGCTTTTTGGCGCGGGCATTCGGATCAATCGGAGGTTCGTTGTATTCAATCACGGTTTTGCCGTCGATTTTCACGGTGACTTTGCGTCCCCGAACGATGATGTGCTGGGTCCACCATTGGTTGTCCTTGGCGGGGGTCAGTCCGACGTTTACCAGGCCGTACAGGCTGCCGGTCTTGATCCAATCGCCGTGACTCACATTGACCTGGCATTCGATGCCCGCCCTTGGAAAGCCTCTCTCCTGATACGCCGTATGAAAATAAATGCCTCCATTGGAATTCGTCACCGTCATCACGTCCACCTTCAACTCGAAATTCTTAAACGGCTTCTCGTCGCCTACGTAAAATAAATGCGCGACCGGCCCGCTCGCGAGGAATGCTCCGTCGTCAATCTTCCAGGTGTTGGTGTTGTCGATGGAGGTTTTCCAGCCGGTGAACGTCTTCCCGTCGAAGATCGGCGTGAAACCTTCTTCAGAATCCGCCGCATGCAAGGCAGTTGATCCAATGATGACAAGTGCAAGTGTGAGAAGCAGAGTTGGTTTCATCGGTGCGATGCTAGCTGATAGCTGGGCGAACGCCAGACATTACAGATCTCGATAGACGGGCGGTACCGGCCGTTTGATGACGAGCGAGGGTAGTTACCGTTCACTACATCTGGCTGATTCGTAGCGGCGGGCATCCTGCCTGCCGTAGAGCCGTAGCATCCTGCCCGGCGGCACATGCGCGCATTCTGAAATGCAATAGCAAGTTTCCGTCGTGGCGCCGGGCGGCAGGATGCCCGCCGCTGCACTGAACTCCCTGCCGTCTATTTGCCATTGGCCGATTTACGCGTCATGCGATAGATTGCGCGAGCGTGTCATCGATCCTTGGGCAAAAACTAGTGCGACATCTCATCAATCTTTTCGTGTGTGCGTTGGGGCTGACAGCGAGTCCGTTGTTAGCCGCTCAGGCGAAACCATCCCGAACAGTCTTTGGGTTGACCAACCTCATCGATGTTCATCTGCGCGCGGACGCCGCGGAATGGAAGAAATTGCAGCCACCGCCGGGCACCAAAACCGGAATCCTTGGCATCATGCTGGCCTTCGAAGACGTGTTGAAGGACGCCGCCGCTGGCAAGCATTTCTGGAGCGACAAATCCACCCGGCCCGGTCTGGCGGGTTACCTCGGCGTGGATCATCAGTTCGGTCGGGCAGAGGCCACGATTGATGGAGAGACCGTTTCCGGGATTGGACTGCGCTACAAAGGCAACGGGACCTTTCTGGAAGGTTTCAATGCCCGGAAGCTTTCTTTCAAATTGGACTTCAGCGAATACGAATCGGAACAACAGTTCCGCGGTCTGACCAAGCTCAACCTTAATAACTGTGTGACCGACCCATCGATGCTGCGCGAGGCGTTGTCGTACGAACTTTTTCGCGAAGCAGGCGTGCCAGGCCCGCGCGTCGGTTTCGCGCGGTTGAGTCTCACTGTGCCCGGCGAGGTCGAGAAAAAATCGTGCGGGCTGTACACGGTCGTCGAGCAGGTGGACAAGCGGTTCCTAAAAGACCGCTACGATTCCGCCGATGGGTTGTTGCTGAAGCCGACGACGTTCGGGATTTTCCGCTATCTTGGCGAGAACTGGGAAGACTATGTCAAACCGTACGCGCCCAAAACGGATCCCACGCCCGCGCAACAGCGCCGCGTGATTGATTTCGCCCGGCTGCTCAATCAGTCGGACGACGCGGCTTTCGCCGAGAAGGTGGAAGAATTCTTGGACGTGGATGAATTCCTGCGCTTCCTGGCCGTGAATGTCCTCCTCTCCAATCTCGACAGTTTTCTAGGCGGAACCCAGAACCACTACGTCTATCTCGAACCCCGTTCGAACAAGTTTCAATTCCTGCCCTGGGACATGGATCATTCGTTCGGCGCGTTTCCGATGGAGGGCAGTCCAGATGCTCGCCGCGATTTGAGCATCGACCGTCCGGGTGGCAACCGCAACCGGCTGATCGAGCGCGTGCTGAAAATTCCCCGGCACAAAGAGAAGTTCCGCGCTTATCTGGCTGAATATCTGGGTTCCATTTTTGCAGAGGAAAAAATGCACCGGCAGATATCCGTCACGGCAGACTTCCTTCGGCCGTTGATTCGAGAAAATGGCGACAAAGCTCCCGAACGTTTTGAGCGTGTCCTGGCGGACGCGCCGTCTGCGCAGGAAGCTCATCCCTTGAAGTTTTTTGTGACGAAACGTCGCGAATCGGTGCAGCGCCAGCTTGACGGCAAATCGTCGGGGTACGTCCCGTTCACAGGTGATCTGAAAGCACTCCCCATCCGGAAGATATTGATTTTCGGAGCCGCGCTGCTGCTGCTGCTCCTGCTCAACGCGTTTGGATGGCTGTGGGGCGTCATCGCGGGATTTCGCGGCAGCGCGGGTTGGGGAGTCTTGAACCTGTTCTTTTATCCGGTCACTCCCGTGATTTACGGCTTTCGCGTGCAGCAGAAGCTGGGACGGCGTTGCGCTTGGTGGGCATTGACCGCTGGGCTGTGTGTTATGGTGTGGATCGCCGCGGCGGTCGTGATGTTCAAATAGGGTGACGCCACTGACGACCGTTGCCTGACCCGGAATTGGTTCAGTTAACGAGACGATTGGTCGGCCATTCCACGTTTCTTTCGCCGGTGTCTTGATGTCAATGACCACGGCCTACGAAACAAATTCTGAATTCTCCTGACGGGAGATTGACTTCATCAGAACGCGTGAGAATTTCGACAGTGAAGAGTTCGAGTTAGATTGCTCATATCGATTCGACGATCTGTCAATTGACGCTGTCGGATGATCGCGATGTGCTAGGCATGTGCTTCTGCAAAGCAGAAAACGCCGCCCAGCAATCTGGGAAGGGGAAGCAGGCATCTTCCAGCATTGGCCGACCGTCAAGTGAGAGCGGAATCGGTGAAGTCGAGTGATATTCACAAGGATAGATACCACTCAGCGGCGGGCCTACCCAGCGGCCCACCAAATCGACTTTCAGGTTCAAATAAATTAATGATTCCGCACATGTACGCTATTGCTTTCGACTTAGACACCGATGCCTTGAAGAAGGAATACGGAGATTCCTATACGAATTTCTACAAAGACGTGAGAGAACTTTTGGCAGCGCACGGGTTCTCGCATAAGCAAGGAACCTTGTACTACGGCGACAAGTCGGTGACTGCCAATGGACCAGCTTTAGCGATCTTCGAACTAGCCAGGAAATTCCCGTGGATACGAAATTGTGTTTCGGACATTCGCGCCTTGCAGGTGCTCGATTCTGACGACTTGATACCTTGGATCGAAAGAGGCAGCGCACTCGGACGAAGGGAGCTTATGAGCAGACGAATGAAGATGACTCGCCCCGGTCCGCCTTCCCAGTGAATTTCTGGTGCACCTTGAAAGGGCTTAACGGCTGCGTATCGACGTTTGCTGTCGAGACATTGCCTGAGATTGAGACGTTTCGCTTTTATGTGGCCAATCAAGAGAACGACACCAGAAAATGCTAGCAGGGAGGAATTCGCCGCTATCGCATGGGAATTCATTTTGCGTTGCCCAACCGAAACGAGCGGCTTGTTGTTGAATCATCCCAAGGTTAAAGAACTAAAAATGGAAAACGACGCACACAATTTTCTGTTTAAGGGAGTTCTTCTGTCACACTTGTGGTACGCCGAAGGAGTGCTCCAGAAACATCAGAATGTCGTACGAGACCTCCACCATCGATACTTCGATATGGCGTACGATGAGTGTGACGGTCCAGAGGACGACAAACAGGAATCTGTTGTCTTCGCAATCACAGATCTTCGCGAAAGGTATGATGCTTACGAGAAGGCTTACGCCGTGGACATCTCTGCGGAGTTCAAAATAGAGGTGATGTTACGAATGTTTGCACACTGGGTCCCTCATTGTTCGGGAGAGCCGGATTTCGTTTTTCTGGTGGAGATACAAGCTGGACTAGCCGGATTCGTGGGCGCGCTGAAGGCTTTGGCAGACAAGCATATTCCTGAACCTTAGACACTAATCTCTTATTCAGAAAACCAACTCTTAGTTGCGGCTTAGATGACTTCTTCGCCGAGAGCGGCTTGGTTCGGACGCAGGAAGGTCTTAATCAGTTCCGCGTGGCCACACACGGTGACTTCGGAAAACCGCTTGAACCATTTGCCTGTAGGCACTTCCGGTTCCGTCTCGATCCATTCGAACAACAGTTCCAATTGTTCTGTAGAAATCTCCCGTTCCCGAGCGCGGTCAACCAAATGGCGAAACAGCGGGCGCGGAAGCTTTTCCCGCCGAATCTTAGGCATGCGTTGGATCGCCGTAGAAGCCGCGTTCCAATTCTTCCTTCAGACGGTCGATCTCGGCAGGATCAGTGGCTGCAACCATACGGTCGGCTAAACGTCGGAGCTGTTTTGGTGTCAGGCGCGTGGAAGAATTTTTCTTTCGCGCCACTTCCGGCTTGGCCTTTATGTGTTGCATCGCTGTGAGACAATAAGCCGTGGCGGATGTCCGCTCAAGGCGCAAATTAATCGACAGTCTCAGCTGGTTCTCGGGTGCCGCCTGGCTCGACCTGGCTCACAAGAAACTCGACGCCGCCGTTGCCGCTGCCTACGGTTGGCCCGCCGATCTCAGCGATGAACGGATTTTGGAAAACTTGCTCGCGCTAAACCTCGAACGCGCCGCCGAGGAAGCGAAAGCCGAGAGGGTGAAGAAGCCGAAGGTGACGAGAGAGAAACGCGCGGACGAATTATTGTGACGTGTCATGGGGTTGACGATCCATTACCAACTCAAGTTAGCCGGCGCCCACAAAGGAATGGACGATTGTCAGGCCAAATGGGCGGCGGAGGAGTTGCGCAAGCTGGCGCTCAAGTTCAAGCGGAAGCGGCGGTTCGATGCCGTCGGCAGTCTCGGCTTCGCCCCGGGGGAACGCCGCCTTGCAATGGAATGGCGCATGCACCGTGTGGCCGGACAGCTCAACGCCTTCACCGGCGAGGAAATTCGCCCGGTCGCAGGGCACCTGTTCCGCGTGCTTGTGGGACGCGATTGCGAGCCGTTGCTGCTGGGCTTGTGCCATTATGGACGCGGCGGTTGGCGACTGAAAAGCTTCTGCAAGACGCAATACGCCGGCCTGCACGGATGGGAGCACTTCCGCCGCTGCCACACCGCCGTGATTGATCTCCTCGCCGCCGCAAAATCTCCCGGACTGATGGTGAAAATCACGGACGAAAGCGATTATTGGCCGGGCCGCGATTTGAACGCGCTGCGCAGGAACCTGGATGAAATGAACGCCGCAGTTGCCGCCGCCGCGGGTGTGTTGAAGGACGTCGCTGAAACCGGTGACGGAGTGCCGGTGCAAGGTCCCATCTTAGCACATTCTCAGTTCGAGCGGATCGAGGCCGAAGGTGAAGCGCGCGGCTATGCATCCCGCCTGCGCAATGTATTGAAATGAAAACGAGTCTCCCGAATTTGCGCCGCTAAATAACCTTCGTATTCACGATTCGATTGACCGCCGCGTTCTCCGGTTACAGTCCTTCTTCAAAGTGAACAACCCGTTGGCAAACTGTGAATTGAAACTAATAACAAAGGAGTGATTGGCAGTCCGGAGTGCCGCATAATTCGAGTGTGCTCCGGCATAGGCCGGGCCCGTTTCAGAATGCCACATCAACTTTTCGTCACGCCCAATGGCCGGTTGCGGCTTGAAGAAATCGGCCAACACGGCTCGGCGGATTTCCAGGCCGACCCCGATTTGGTTCGGGCGTTTGGCGAAAGTTCTGCGCCGGGATTGCTGGCGCTGGCTGCGCACCGCGGAGAAGGCGCGGCATGGCCCGCGGAGTTTGTGTTTTGGCGCAAGTTCGCGGAGGAGTTTCTCACAACGCTGGCGCATTCACCTAACGCCGCCGAGGGCCAGTCGTGGCCTGAGACCGCGCCGCCCGCCGATCTTTTCTTCGCGCTCACGCTGCGCGTGCCGGCAATGCGAGGCGCGGAATATGTGTCGCCGGAATTGATGGCGGCGTGGTGGCGCGAGTTAGATGCGCTGGCTCGCGTGGAAGCGGGCACGGCCGGCGGTTTGAAGCCGTGGCTCGGCGAGATCAACCCGGCGCTCCATTTGCTCGGCAGGGTGACGTTTCATCTGGCAGAAAATAAACGCGCGCCGGAGACGCCGTTCGCGTTCATGGCCACTTACACCCACCGGCTCTCGGCGCAAGAGAAGCCGGTGCATCTTCCGCTGGGTCGGGCATTGCAGGAATACGCCGGCGCGAAAAACCAGGCAGCGCTTCGTTCGCTCCTTGAGCCAGTCCAACAAGCTGCCGGGCAGAGTCCGTGGATGCGCGAGCAACTCGAGAGCCGCCGGATTTTCCAGCCGCAAGCATGGACGCCCGCGGACGCTTACGCCTTCCTCCGTGAAGTCCCTTTGCTCGAAGCAAGCGGCGTCATCACGCGCATTCCAAACTGGTGGAAGAACGGGCGCGGCGCCCGTCCGCAGGTCCGGGTGCGCGTGGGTGAGCAACGCGCCGCGACTTTGGGCACGGACAGCCTGCTCAGTTTTTCCGTCGAGTCCACGCTGGGCGGAGAGAGGCTGACCGAAGAGGAATGGCGCGCGCTCATGACGACGGACGCCGGATTGGTCTCGTTGCGCGGCCAATGGGTCGAGGTGGACCGGGCCAAATTGACCGACGTGCTCGAGCAGTGGAAACGGGCCGCAGATGCCGCGGGCGCTGACGGCGTTTCGTTTCTCGAGGCGATGCGGCTGCTCGCGGGCGTGAAACTGGGCGCCGGCGCGGCGGAAATTGAGGCAACTCCCGACACCGCCGATTGGAGCGAGGTGGTCGCCGGCGACTGGCTGCGCGACGTGCTGGAACGATTGCGCCAGCCGGGGCGCGGCGCGAGCTTCGATCCCAACGAACATCTGCAAGGGACGCTGCGGCCCTATCAGGCAGAGGGCGTGAAGTGGCTCTGGTTCCTCCAGCAGCTTGGCCTCGGCGCGTGTCTCGCCGACGACATGGGCTTGGGCAAGACAATTCAAGTCATTGCTCTTTTGCTGCGGTTGAAGCACGGTGAACAAAGTGAAACGGATGGACTGGGGAGTAGAATAACACAGGCTTCGCCGAGCGTTCCCAGCCTGCTGATCGCGCCGGCGTCGCTTCTGGCGAATTGGAAAAACGAACTGGCCCGGTTCGCGCCGAACCTGCGCGCCGCCTTCGCGCACCCGGCGGAATCTCCTGGCGGAGAATGGCGCGACGCGAAGAGCGCCGACGCTTTTCTCGCTGGCCGCGATTTGATTCTCACCACCTACGGCCAAGCCGCGCGGCTGGATTGGCTGGCGGACCGCGACTGGCGGCTCGTTGTGCTCGATGAGGCGCAGGCGATCAAGAATCCTGGCGCCCGCCAGACCCGCGCGGTCAAGCGCCTAAAGGCCCGCGCCCGCATCGCTCTCAGCGGCACGCCCATTGAAAACCGGCTGGGCGATCTGTGGTCGCTCTACGATTTTCTTAATCCCGGGCTGCTCGGCGGCGCGACGGAATTTTCGCGCTACGTGAAAAGCCTCCAAACTGCCGATCCGCCGAACTTCGCGCCATTGCGCCAATTGGTGCGGCCCTACATCCTGCGGCGGCTCAAGACGGATCGCGCCATTATCTCGGATCTGCCCGACAAAACCGAAATAACCTCCTGGTGCTCGCTCACCAAACGCCAGGCCGCGCTCTACGAAAAAAGCGTCCACGAACTGGGCGAAAAACTGGACACGATCACCGAGGGCATTCGGCGCCGCGGCCTCGTGCTCGCCTTTCTGATGCGCTTCAAACAAATCTGCAATCATCCGAGCCACTGGCTGGGCGACGGCGCGTTCGCGGCGCAAGACAGCGGCAAATTTCTTCGCCTCGCCGAGTTGTGCGAGGAGATTGCCTCCCGGCAAGAAAAGGCGCTAGTGTTCACCCAATTCCGCGAGGTGACCGAGCCGCTGGCCGTCCACTTGCGCGAATTGTTCGGCCGGCCCGGACTTGTGCTGCACGGTTCCACCGCTGTGAAACAGCGTCAAAGTCTCGTCACAGAATTCCAGCGCGACGATGGCCCGCCGTTCTTCGTGCTTTCACTCAAGGCTGGCGGCACCGGCCTTAACCTCACTGCGGCCAGTCACGTCATTCACTTCGACCGTTGGTGGAATCCCGCCGTCGAGAACCAGGCCACGGACCGCGCGTTCCGGATCGGGCAGAAGCGAAATGTGCTCGTCCATAAATTCGTTTGCCGCGGCACCATTGAGGAACGGATTGACGCCCTCATCGCCGAGAAACAATCGCTGGCCGAATCTGTCCTTGGCGCGGAAGGCGGCGCTGAGACTTTGTTAACCGAAATGTCGAACGACGAACTGCTGCGCTTCGTCGCGCTCGATCTCAAAACGGCCAGCGGCGAATGATCTCCCTCACACGCATCACGCATCACGATTCACAACTCAATCCTAACCACTAATTCCTATGTCCTGGTACTCTTTCAAACCGTACGTCTCCGCGGCCGAGCGCCGGCGGAAAGCTGAAGCCGCTGCCAAGAAACTCGCGTCCAAGTCCGGTCGCGCTTTGGCTCCTGTGTCGCTGACGGGCCGGAAGATCGCGAGCACCTTCTGGGGCAAGGCGTGGTGTGACAACCTCGAAGCCTATAGCGACTACGCGAACCGGTTGCCACGGGGCCGCTCCTACGTGCGCAACGGTTCCGTCATCGATCTGCAAGTTTCGCGCGGCAAGGTCGAGGCGCTGGTGCAAGGCTCCGAGCTATACAAGATCGCGATTGGCTTCCGTCCGCTGGCTGCAAAGTGCTGGGGCGACTTCAAAACTCGCAGCGCGGGCAAAGTAACCAACCTGCTCGATCTCCTGCAAGGCCAGCTCTCGAAGGACATTCTCGCCGACATCACCGCACATGGCACGGGTCTGTTCCCCGCGCCGAAAGAAATCGACCTTGATTGTTCGTGTCCCGACTGGGCCGACATGTGCAAACACGTCGCCGCCGTGCTTTACGGAGTGGGAGCGCGACTCGATGAAAAGCCTGAACTCTTCTTCACCCTGCGCTGCGTGGACATGCAAGAACTCATCACGGCTGCCAGCGCAACCGCGATTGCGCCAGCGGCAGACACAGGGACCGCAACGCTTGCAGGCGCGGACCTCAGTGACATTTTCGGCGTCGAGATTGAGTCCACGCCCGTCGCAACGGCGCAGGTCGCGCCGCCCAACCCGGCCGTCCTCCGCGCCAAACGCGCGACTCCGAAAAGAGCAAAACCCAAACGCAGGGCGCCGCGAAGCATTAAGCGCAAGAACGCAGGGTAGGGACGGCGCGCCGTCCCTGCCACCAAACCGTGGCGGCGCCGAGATGCGCCTCCCATATTCACCAGATGCGATTAGTGTGGCGCGGATCGCACACTGCGCTATCAATGTCTGATCATTTTATGCGCACTACATTTCTGACTGTCCTGTTGAGTATCGCCGTTGCCTCGTCCGCCGCGGAACTCCCGGAAGGTGTGCGGCGGGTGAAAGTGCTGAACTACACCGATTGCTTTGAACTTTCGAACGCGGAAACGCGGGTCACGCTTTGCCATCAAGTTGGCGGGCGTGTGCTGGAGTATTCGTCCAAGGGGATCAATGCGCTTTACCTCGATCCCAACGAGGTGAAATGGGGCGCGCCTGGCGGACCGCGCGCACCGGACAGCGCGGGGCGTTTTGACATCGGGCCGGAGTTTCTGATTCCCAGGCGCGACAAGCTCTGGAGTGGCGCATGGCAAGCCGAGGCCATCGGACCACGTGCCGTGCGGTTAACCAGCCAGGCCGACGAAGCGACCGGCGTGCAGCTTATCCGCGAGTTTCGCCTCGACGCCAAATCCACACACTTGGCCTGCACGCAAATCATTCGGAACGTGTCGCAGGAAACGAAGCGCTGGGCGCATTGGAGCCGCACGTTTGCCATCCATGGCGGCATCGGTGTGGTTCCGCTCACGCCGGAGACACAACGTTTTCCCAATGGCTGGGTAATGTACGATCGAGGGGGAATCCTCATCGGGCCCACGGACCCGAATGTCCGCCGTCGTGGCCAATTTCTCGAAGTGCTCGGCCCGACGCGCCAGCCCAAGCTGGGCTTTGATTCGAACGCCGGCTGGTTTGCTTACGTCATGCCACATCATCAGGCTTTTGTGAAGCGTTACCCGTCCCCGCCGGACGGCGTTTATCCTGAAGTCGCGGGTCTGACTCTTTGCTTCTATTATCCGAAGGCCGAACAGCTCCCCGTCTGCGAACTCGAGCCGCACGGCGCGCGCAACGATATCCCTCCGGGAGGCTCGGTTTCATTCACCGAAGATTGGTATCTGCTGCCGCATCCTTTTCCTGCGGCCGGCGCACAAATTGATTTGGACCAGCTCGCCGCACAGGTCACTCGCGAGGCGCGATGACTGGCGACGCGGATGGGGCAGGAGAAACTATTTCTCCAGCGACATGCTAGCTCCACTGAAGCTTCATGTTGTGATTCGCGCCGGGCTGGGTTTAATTGTTCGCATGAAGAAGACGTCGGTGGTGGTAACTAATCCTGAGATCATGAACGGAACACCGTGCTTCGGGGGCACGCGCGTTCCCGCCCGCACACTGATTGATTATCTAGAAGGCGGTGACTCGTTGGAGGACTTTCTGCAAGATTTTCCGACTGTGACGCGGGAACAGGCCATCGCTCCTCTCGAAGAAGCCAGCAAATTGCTTTCACTCTCACCGGTTTGAATGCGCATCCTACTGGACGAATGCCTGCCCGCGCGTCTTCGTCACGACATCCCGGGCCACGAAGTTCAAACCGTCCCGCGGATGGGTTGGTCAGGGATTAAGAACGGTAAGCTTCTCCACCTTATCGCCGACGGCGCAAAGCATGAAGTATTCGTCACGATGGACAAAAGCCTCCCGCGAGAGGCGAAAATCAGAGACCTTCCTTTCGCGAGTGTGGTCTTGGGCGCTCGGTCAAATCGTTTCGAAGACACGCATCCGTTAATGCCAGAAGTGCTTCGCGGTCTCGTGGAATTTCGTCCAGGCCAACTCTATGTCATCGGCGGCCAGTGCTGAGGCACTCCGGCAGGGCTTTGGGTCGTGAACAAAACACAGACTTAATCGCCGTCGCGGCGGCGACGTGCAATGACCAAACGACCCGAGAACCGCGACAATTAGCAGATGGAGCCCGCATGCCCCGGATGCGTCCAGCCACTTGCGCATAAGCTTCTGATTAACACCCTGCTTTAGCTGGGTGTAATCACGTTGCCAGGACAACAACCGTTTCAACGGTTTGGCACAGACTGTCGAAACCGTTGAAACGGTTCTGACACACTCAACGGCGCCAGGCACCCAGCTAAAGCAGGGTGTTAATGAGAAGCTGTTGCTTCTTCGGCGCCGAGAAAGAGTTGTTCGAGTTGTGACAGGCCGAGCGGAGTTGATACTCTTTCTGGCGAAGCTTCGCCAATTCTCCAGCGTTCCTCTATGCATCGTGGTCGTCGCCTTTCTCAAGTGCCAGAATAGCGTCGAGATTCAAAGGTTTGTGGCAGGGTTGGCGCGCCGCACGGCCATTCGGTTAAGCAAATCCAAGAGTGATTCTTGTGCTTTGTCTGAGTTGAAACCATTGCGGCAGCAGTATCCTAATCTCGGAGACACAGCGTTTGCCAAATGCCCAACGAAACAAAAAAACAGTCGCGTGTTTCACCCGTGAAATCGGACGGTTCGAGCCGGTTTCAGCCGCATTGGCTCGTCGTGCTGGTGGGCATCTCGGTGTCACCCCTGGCTTTCCGGCTTGCTTGGCGCGCGGAACAACGGCGTGATGAAGCGGAGATTAAACGCCAAGTCGCGGTGTTCCTCGGTTCACTCAACCAACACCGGATGGGGATCGAGGATGTGCTGCGGACGCTGCGCTCTCTCTTTTACCATAATCCCGGCCTAACTCGCGCCCAGTTCCGCGACGCGCTCTCGGACTTGGTGATTCGCACGCGCGGCGTGCAGGCCTTCGGCTGGGCGCCACACGTCAGGCTCGCGGATCGCGACGCCTTTGAAGCGCGCGTTCGGAGCGAAGGCTTCCCTGGGTTTCAGATTCGGGAGGGCGATCTCCTCGATATGACAAGCAACCGCACGGCGCCGGTCGATGGCCGTCCTGAATATCTGCCGGTCGAATTCGTGGACCCGTTTGCCGGGAATCAACGCGTTTTGGGTTATGATCTGCTTTGTGTCCCCAACCTCAAGGAAATGCTTGATCGCGCGCGAGACCGGCAAGACGTCATGGTCTCGGCGTCCTTGGAAATGCCCTATACCAATAAGGTGGTTTGGGGCGTCATGGCCGCAGTGCCAGTCTATCGTCCGAGCTTACGGCCCGCCACCGTGGAACAGCGGCGCGCCGAGTCCCAGGGTTGCGTTCTGGCACAGGTCGTGTTCAAGCCTTTTATGGACAGCATCGCGGAACGGGTTAAGGAACTCGATCTGGACGTTATTATGACCGACACCGGCCAGGCGGCCAGGGAATCGGGACGCGACGTCGTGTTGTATTCGCGCGCCACGCGCGACGGCGGCAAGACCCTTGAAGAGGTTACACTGGAACAAATGCGTCGCAGTTTTCACGTTAAGCAAAGCCTGGAAATCGGCGGGCTGAATTGGACGTTCTTCTTTCGCCGAGGCCACAATTGGAGCCATTGGCCGCAACTCTCAGCTCCCTTGGCCATTCTCGTGGGAGGATTGCTCATGACGGCCATGGTAGCGCGTCGTTTATACCGCGTCCGCCGGCAAGCCGCGGTCGTTGAGGGGCTCGTTCAACAGCGAACGGCCGAACTCGCGGAAGCCAACGGGCAGTTGCAGGCCGAAGTCAGCGAGCGGGTGCAAGCCGAGAACGCGCTGGGTTCTGAGCGCAATCTGCTCCGTACACTTTTGGACCGTTTGCCGGATGCGATCTTTTTGATGGATCGGTCGGGCCGTTACGTCATGTTAAATGACGCGCATCGGCGTTTGCTGCGGTTGGAACGATGGGAGGACGCGATCAACCGGCCCGTGCGTGACGTCGGGCCAGCCCGTTTAGCTAAAGCGCTGAACGATGGCTCGGAACACGTGGCCAATGATGGGGAAGCTCAAGTGAATGTGGAGTTCCCCTTGGTTGTCGATCCTCTAGAACCCGGAGTCAGCTTGAGCCTTTCCCGGCTTCCCTTGCGGCAAGCAGACGGCACGGTGGACCGGGTGGCAGTTCTGGTGCGAGACCTGACCAGCGCTCGCAAAGCGGAGGCCGAGCGCGAGGAATTTGACCATCATCTGCAGCAAACTCAAAAACTCGAGAGCCTTGGCCTGATTGCCGGCGGCGTTGCTCATGATTTCAACAACCTGCTGACCACGATGAAGGGCAATGTCCGCCTGGCGCGGGTGGACATCCCGATTGACTCTCCGGCGATCCCGTGCCTCGACCAAATCGATGAGACGGTGGTGCGGGCGGCTGACTTGTGCAAGCAAATGCTTGCTTACGCTGGCAAAGGTCAGTTTCACGTCCGGCTTTTCGATCTCAGTACTGTAGTAGAGGAGACGATGGATCTGGTCCGGCTTTCGGTCAGCAAGAAAGCGGACGTCCGCTGGGATCTGGCGAAAGACTTGCCGGCCATCTCTGGGGATACGACGCAGATGAGGCAAATCCTGCTAAATCTCGCGATCAATGCCTCGGAAGCCATTGGGGAAGGCGACGGTGTGATTCGAATTGCGACGTCGCTGTTGCAGGCAGATCACATATTCCTCGCCCAAACTATTTTGGGCGCCGATCTCAGCGAGGGGGGGCTATGTCTGTCTGCAGGTCAGCGACACCGGATGCGGCATGGCTCCCGAAACGCTGAAACAGATTTTTGATCCTTTCTTCACAACCAAATTCCTTGGGCGCGGCTTGGGGCTGGCCGCCGTGCTTGGCATTGTCCGCGCCCACAAGGGCGCCGTCCATGTGACGAGCGCACCTGGGAAAGGAACGACCTTTCAGCTGCTCTGGCCGGGCGCCGCCGGTGAGGCCGAGCCGCTGGCAAGCCCGGCCTTGGCCGACGAGGCGGGGCGGGGCGAAGGATCTCTCCTGGTCGTGGATGATGAAGCGTCCGTGCGGGCGATCACGGCCAGCATTCTCGAACGCAAAGGGTTCCTGGTGCATCTAGCGTCGGATGGTCGCGACGGCGCCGACCGATTCGCCGAAACGCCCGATCAATTTCGCGCGGTCTTGCTCGACCTCACCATGCCGCGCCGTGATCAACGATTTGAATGAACGATGTGGCCGCAATAATCACGGCTCGGCGGCAGCCTCGCCCTACCGCGGTAAAGAGTTCGTCGCGAGCTACGAGCCGCACGTTCTCATTCGTGGTGTTGCCGAGATGACCGAGATCCACCATGGCAAGAACGAGCCTTGTGTGCAGAGGCGAAACTTGGTTTCATCCAGGGGTATGGCAACGTCCATCGCCAAAATTCTCCGGCGAACGTGTCTGGCGCTCGCGCTGGTCCTCAACACCATTTCGGCGCCATCAGAAGAGAAGCCTCGTTCGGATCGTCAGAACCATTGGGCTTTCAGAAAACCAACGCGTCCGGCGTTGCCGATGCTGAAGGAACGTTCAGCGAACGTAAATCCAATTGACCTCTTCATCGCCGCCGAGCACGAAAAACTGGGCCTTTCCGCGTTGCCCGAAGCGCCCAAACACACTTTGCTCCGGCGAGTTTATGTCAGCCTGACCGGTTTGCCGCCGACCCTCGATCAGCTTCGCGCGTTTTTGTCGGATCAACGTTCCGATGCTTACGAACGCGTTGTGGATCAGCTTCTCGGTTCGCCACAGTACGGCGAGCGGTGGGGCCGCCATTGGATGGACGTCTGGCGGTACAGCGATTGGTATGGGCGGCGGGAAGTGCCCGATGTCTGGAATAGCGCTCCGCAAATTTGGCGCTGGCGCGACTGGATTGTCCGCTCGTTGAACGCCAATAAAGGTTACGATCAAATGATCCGGGAAATGCTCGCCGGCGATGAGTTCGTTTCCGAGGACGCTGCCATCGCGACCGGTTTCCTCGCGCGTAATTGGTATGCGCTCAATCCGAACCAATGGATGCGCGACAATGTCGAACATACCGCCAAGGCATTTCTCGGTCTCACTCTGAATTGCGCCCATTGTCACGATCACAAATACGATCCAATCTCGCAGAAGGAGTACTTTCAATTCCGCGCCTTTTTCGAGCCGCTTGGCCTCCGGCAGGATCGCGTCTCCGGAGAACCGGATCCAGGCCCGTTTCAAAAGTATGATTATTCGACTCTCCGCAAAGTGATTAAAGACGGCGCGGTCAGCGTGTTCGACGAGAATCTCCACGCTCAAACACGCATTTACTTGCACGGTGACGAGCGGATATTCCCGGACGATAAGCCAACAGTCGGACCCGCGGTTCCTGCGTTCTTGAGTGCTGGCCCTGTCGACATCCGCGCCATTGATTTGCCGGCGCATGTTTTCTATCCGGGAAGCAAACCGTTCATCCGGCAGAGCGAACGAGAAAGGCACGTCAAATCCGTGGATCAAGCACGCGAAAAGCACGAGGAGTCACAGAAGCAATGGAATTCTGCGCAACGGAATTTGACTCAGTTGAGCTCAACAAACTCCCTCTCCGATCGTTTCAAGCAGACAGCTGCTTTCCTTGCTGCGGAAGCGGCGCTCAGGTTGGCGAGCAATAGATTGGCCGTCGCAGTTTCTGATCAAGAAGCGCTAGAAGCGCGCATCTCCGTAGACCTTGCGCGCTTCGATGGTTCGATGATGGACGACACGAACGAATTGGCCAAAGCGGCGAACCGAGCCGAGAAACAGAGCGCTCTTCTGCACGCAAAAACCAAATTGCACGAGGTTGAGAACATGTTCGCTTTGCTCGAGGCCGAACAGGAGCTCGCTTCGGCCCGCCAAAATCTGACAGCATTGACGCCGGCGAAAGAGAAAGAAGCCAAGGAGAAACAAGAGGCCGCGCTGAAACAGGCTCGAGAACAAATTGCCAAAGCTCGGAAAGAATTGGCCGATGCCGAAGCTGGGCTGAAAACAAACAGCCTTGCCTATACGCCGCTCAGTCCGATTTATCCCGCGAAAAGCAGCGGACGCCGCCGAGCCTTAGCAGAGTGGATTACGAGTCGCAATCATCCCCTAACGGCGCGGGTAGCGGTAAACCATATGTGGGCCCGGCATTTTCAGGCGCCTTTGGTCAAGTCGGTTTTCGATTTCGGTCGCAATGGAAGCCGCCCGACGCATCCCGAGTTGCTCGATTGGCTGGCCGTTGAATTGATCGAATCGGGTTGGAGCATGAAGCATCTGCACCGATTGATCGTAACGAGCGCCGCGTATCGGAGGGCGTCTGTGCTTGGTCGCCCAGGGCAGGGACAATTTGCCGGTGATGGGGAGGGCAATGCGAAACGCGATCCGGAGAACCAATGGCTTTGGCGGATGAATTCAGTGCAGATGGAAGCGGAGGTTGTGCGTGACAGCATCCTTTACTTGGCGGGCGGTCTCGATGCGAAAATGGGGGGCTATCCGCTGGCGAATGCCGAGACGCAGAAGTCGCCAAGGCGCAGCCTCTATTTTGAGTGCCATCCAGAGGCCGGAGGTCATGGCGAGCTTACGGCGCTGTTTGACCCGCCTGATCCAAACGAATGCTATCGGCGAACGCGAACGGTGATGCCGCAACAAGCGTTAGCATTGTCGAACAGCGAATTGGCGCATGGGCAGAGCCGGCGGCTGGTCGAACGGTTGTCGAGACCGGAAACCGATACGGCTGAGTTTATCATGACCGCGTACGAACACGTTTTGTCGCGTTCGCCGGGGAAGGAAGAGCTGTCGGCGTGTGCGACTTTTCTGCAAAAACAGGACGAACTTTTCCGCTCGCAGTCTGCTGAGCCGAGCGGCCAAGACGCCAAACGTGGAGAGAAGGAGGCGGAACTCACGCCGACGCTTCGCGCTCGCGCCAGCCTCGTTCATGCCTTGTTCAACCATAACGACTTTGTGATGGTGAGATAACCGTGAGCACGCCGCCGAAAGCGCCCCTTTGCATGAACCTGAAGGCAGGGCGCGTCACTCCGTGCGCGCCGCGAAAGACTTGCTTCATGGCGATCCCCGGCGCGCACGGAGTGACGCGCCCTGCCTTCAGGTTCATGGGGAGGGAAAAGAACGTCTGGCGGATGCTCCGGTTCAAATTGAAGCATAGTTGCACAATGTGTGCTCTTGGCCCGTCGAATGAGGAGAGGGCCCGTTCACATCGTTATGAAAAGTAATCCAACTCCCTGCCCGTGCGGGCGCATCAATCGCCGCACCTTTCTCGCGGACTTCGGCTTGGGCTTCGCGGGACTTGCGCTTGGTTCGATGTTTCATCGCGACGGCATCGTTCGTTCGTCGCGCGCTGCTGAGGTTTGGTTGCCGCCGTCCGGGCAGCCATTCTTTCCGCCTCGCGCCAAATCTGTGATTTGGATTTTTCTTTCCGGCGGCTATAGCCATGTCGAAACCTTCGATCCCAAGCCTGCTCTGACCAAGTATGCGGGCCTGACCTTCGACAAGACACCGCTGGAGAACCCGGTCAATTCGCCGCTTCACCAGAAGCGGTTTCGTTCCGTGCCTGCGGACTCGATCAACATCCGCGATGTCTATCCAATCATTTACCCGATGCAGGTCGGTTTCCGGCAACATGGTCAAAGCGGCGTTGGCATTACGGATTGGTGGCCGCATCTCGCTACATGCGCGGATGAGATTGCGTTCGTCCGGAACATGTGGACGACCGACAACGATCATTTCGCGGAGAATCAAATGCATACGGGACGCCATCGCCTTGATGAATTGCAACCGAGCATCGGTTCTTGGGTTCACTACGGCCTCGGCAGCTTGAATGATAACTTGCCCAGTTACGTTGTGCTGGGAGGTCCGACCAACTCGACGACGCGCTTCTCGGTAGATGCCTATTATCTCGGTCCGCAGCATAACGGAGTGACTTTGGCCATCGATCCAAAGAAACCTCTGCCGTTTGGGACGCGGCCCAGCGGCGTCAGCGCGGAGGAACAGGCCAACGAATTCGAACTGATTTCCAAGCTCAACGGATTGGCCGCGGTTGAATATCCGCAGGACGAAACGTTGCGCGCCCGCATACGCTCCTACGAGCTTGCGTTCAAGATGCAAATGGCGGCGCCCGAAGTGATGAACCTCGGAGAGGAGCCGGCCGCCATTCAGAGTCTCTATGGCATGGACAAAGATTCAACGAAGCTCGCGGGGCAACGGCTGCTTTGTGCGCGCCGATTGGTCGAGCGTGGCGTGCGTTTCGTGCAGGTTTATCCGAGTCTTTACGGCACTTGGGACTCCCATCAGAAGCTCAAGGAAAATCACGAGAAAATGTGCGCGAGCGTTGATAAGCCAGTGGCCGGCTTATTGAAGGACCTGAAACAACGCGGCTTGATGGAGGATGTGTTGGTTGTGTTCTGCACCGAGTTTGGCCGCACGCCTGGCTTGGAGCAGCGCGGCGGGGGCAAGGATGGCCGCGACCATCATCCGCACGGATTCACCATTTGGTTTGCGGGAGCCGGGATCAAACAAGGGACCGTCCACGGCGCGACCGACGAATTGGGTTACCACGCGTTAGGCGACGGTCACTACGTCACCGATCTCCATGCGACGGCGCTGCATCTCTTGGGCCTTGATCCCCGCCAATTGGAAGTGCCCGGACGAAAGCGGCTCGACATCGACCACGGCAAGCCGATTTGGGAAATCATCAGTTAACGGCGCAAGCTCCAGAGCGCCAATATTCCGAACCCGCTGATAACCGCGCCCGAGATTTGGTTCACACGACACATCCATCGTCCCGTGACCTTCGAACGCAATAACCCCGCTCCGCGGCTGAGCAACACCCACCAAAGAGCCGAGCCCAAGAAAACTCCGGCGACTAGCACCGTTGCCCCGGCGTAATTCTCTGAATTGGTTTGCAGGCCTAAGCCCGCAAACACGAAAACGAACGAGAGGATCGTCATCGGATTGGTCAAAGTTAGAACAACGGTCGAAGGGTAGGCGGCGAGCGAGCTGGAAGCTGGTTTCGCGCCGCCCTCCGCCGGTGGCGCCGCGAAGAATGTTTTGATTCCGAGATAGAGGAGAAACGCGCCTCCAACGAGGCGCAACCAAAACGCCTGAGCAACTAAGGCATCCGAAATCGCCGTCAACCCAAATGCAGCGACGCCGCCATAAGCCGCGTCAGCCGTCGCAGCGCCCAATCCCGTGAGCAGTCCTATCAGCGGCCCCTGAGCAATCGACCGCCGAATGCACAGAACTCCAATAGGCCCAACGGGAGCGGCGATTGAGAACCCGATGATTAAAACTTTAATAAAAAAACTCGCGGTCATGTCAGCTTAGCTGCGCCGCCGAATCTTGGGGGGCGACTTTCCAAAGGCAATACCAATCGCGAGCTCTCCCCATGAACCGGTGTCGCAGGATAGGCGTCCCGCCTGTCCAGCATTTGCCTGCACAAACGGCAGGACAGGCGAGACGCACTGTCCTGCCAAGTTCTCCCTGTTCGAGTGGGCTGTTTTGGGTTAACAGTGACTTCGTGACGGTTTTGGAAGTGATCCAACGCAGTACGGATTTTCTGACGAAAAAAGGTGTCGAGTCACCGCGCTTGCAGGTGGAGTTATTGCTCGCGCATGCCTTGAAAACCCAGCGGTTGAAACTCTATTTGGATTTCGAACGGACGCTCGTGGACGCCGATCTTGATCTGGTCCGAGAGATGGTCAAGCGCCGGGGAAATCGCGAACCTCTCCAGCATATTCTTGGTTCGGTTTCCTTCTGCGGATTGGAAATGAACGTGACGCCCGACGTGCTAATTCCGAGACCCGAGACCGAGATTCTTGCGGAGAAAGGTTGTGAATTTCTCAGCCAGTTGTCCAATTCCAATGCTCGCGCGGCATCATTTTTGGATTTGGGCGCCGGCAGCGGATGCCTGGCCATTACGCTTGCCGTCAAATGTCCGAACGCCGAAGGCCACGCCGTCGATCTCTCCGTCGCGGCTCTGGCTGTGGCGCAGGAAAATGCAGCCCATCATCAGGTCTCCAATCGTCTTCAATTCTATCAGGGAGAGACCTTCGATGCGTTGCCGCGAGGGGTGTGTGTTGATCTGATTGTTTCGAACCCGCCATATATCCCAACGGCTGAGATCGAGACGCTAGCGCCGGAAGTACGGGACCACGACCCGCGGATGGCCTTGGATGGCGGTCCGGATGGATTGCACTTCTTTCGATTGATTGGTGAAAGAGCTGGCCCGTTTTTGCAGACGAACGGCAAATTAATGTTCGAGATAGGCGATGGTCAATCAGATGCAGCGGCACGAATCATGACCGAACATGGTTGGGCTGTCGAAAGGATTGAGTCGGATTTGACCGGCCGTCCTCGAATCTTGATTGCGCACCGAATGGAATCCTGAAAGATTGGCTTGCCGGCGCGATTGGTTGGCAATGCATCGATTCGAAATCTGATCACGAAAATTCATGGATAGTCTGCTCGTTAAAGGCGGTGCCCCCTTGCACGGAGAAGTTACGATCAGCGGAGCCAAAAACTCGGTTTTGCCGATCATGGCGGCAACCTTGCTCACTGCCGAGCCCTGCACAATCCGGCGAGTGCCGGAACTAAGTGACGTTAAGTTCATGGGGCAAATCCTGACCTCGCTCGGAGCCGAGGTGAAGTTCGAGGATAACACGCTTTCAGTCCACGCCGGGAAGATAAAGGGTGTGGGAGATTATGACTTGATCCGGAAGATGCGCGGATCGATTTGCATTTTGGGTCCGTTGTTGGGGCGATTGCGCAAAGCGAAGGTCTCCCTCCCGGGCGGCTGCGTGATTGGCTCGCGGCCAATTGACCTGCACTTGAAGGGACTGCAAGCTCTCGGCGCGAAAATCTCGATTAACGGCGGATACGTCGTGGCGACCGCGCCGCGGCTTGTTGGTAATGATTTGTTTTTGGGCGGACGTTCTGGTCCGACTGTGCTCGGGACAGGGAATGTCATGATGGCCGCTGTGTTGGCTGAAGGGGTGACCATTATCGAGAGCGCCGCGTGTGAGCCCGAAGTCGTCGATTTGGCCGGGTTTCTAAACACGATGGGCGCGAAGATTTCCGGCGCGGGCAGCCCCACAATCACGATTGCCGGCGTTTCGGAGTTGCACGGGGCGGATTACGAAGTCATTCCGGACCGAATCGAAGCGGCCACGTTTGCCATTGCTGCGGCGGCGACGGATGGTGAAGTAACCTTGCTAGGTTCGCGTCCGGACCACCTGCACGCCGTCCTCGACAAGTTGCGCGAGGCAGGCGTGAAAGTGGAGCGGCGCGGGCCGGCGTTAACCGTGCGCCGTGGTGGCCGGCTGAAGCCAGTGGATGTCACGACGTTGCCCTATGCTGGGTTTCCGACCGATGCTCAAGCGCAAATGATGGTTCTGATGGCGTTGACCTCTGGCATCAGCATTATTACGGAACGCATCTTCGAAGCGCGGTTCATGCACGTCAGCGAATTGGCTCGATTGGGGGCTGATATTGCGATTGAAGGGCCAAGCGCTATCATAAGGGGTGGCAAGCCACTCAGCGGCGCTCCGGTGATGGCGAGCGATTTGCGCGCTTCGGCGGCGTTGGTGATTGCCGGTCTCATTGCGAAAGGGACGACACTAGTCAAACGCATTTATCATTTGGATCGCGGTTATGAAAACATTGACGCCAAGCTGCGGCGCCTGGGGGCGCGCATAGAACGCGCGGCAGAATCATGAAACAAGTTCTGTCGATCCTAATCATTCTTGGAGTCTTCCTGTTGTTCAGGGAACTGATCTCGAAGTATCAAGCGGTCAAGCGTCAACAAAGCGAAGGCGTGGAACAAACGGAACCAAATTCGCCGCCGGCAGCCGCGTCATCGGCCGCTCTGCCTGCGCTTCCGCCCAATATGGAAGCGGCGCTCGAAGCCGCGCAGAAACAAGGCGCAGACGGTCTTCGGAACTTTCTCAGGCAGTATGGGTATGCCGTTCACGATCCGAGGCGCGCGGCGATCGAACTCGATCTGGCGCTCTTGGTTAATTTGAAAGACCCGACCGAAGCGCGCGCTATTTTCAAATCGGTGCAGGAGCGGACGCCGAGATCTTCGCCGGTTTACGAACGGGTCAAGCGGCTGGAAAAGACTTTTCACTAGAATTGTTGGCCGCGAAGCGGTAGGGTTGCGCCAGTTCCAACTGCAACCGCAAACAGCGAGGTTCCTATGGATATGACGTTTTCTTGTCCTAACTGCAAACAGCAGTTAGAAGCCGAAACCTCGATGGCTGGAAACGAGATCGCTTGTCCCGCCTGTAACGCTACCATGGTCATTCCGGAACCGAACGTGATGAATGTTAAGGCCAACCCGATTGCTTCTTCAGCGGCGGCCAAAGAGGAATATCACTTCACGGTTCCTGTTCATGACAAGCCGGCCGAAAGCCTCATCAAAAAGGCGGCGCCGCCCTTGGAAGTTGCCGCCGCGAGAGATGGCGAAAAGAGACTGCGCGTGAAGTGTATCCGGCGGACCGATTGCGTTGAGGTTGGACATGACCGGTTCGATGAAATTGTTTCTGATCTGCTCGGCAAGATCGGGGAACAGAGCATTATCAGCATCACCCCGATTAGTTACACGCACGTTGATCTTGGTTCACGGCAATTGATGACGGATTTCGGCGTGATGATCGTTTATAAGGGTTAACGTTCCCCGAAACCGCCGCCGCAGGGCTGTTTACCAGACAACTTTCACTCCATAAGCGCGAAAGGCCGGGTCGTTGGTTACGACCGGAAAATCCTCAGCCAAAATGGGCGCGTCAAAATTCGCGGCGATAATTACGCGTCCCTTGTCGCATCCGAACCGCGGACGGCGGTCGGGTAGCGTCACGGGCCGCAATTCGGCTATGGGATGGCCGCGTTTGGTAATGAAAAGTACGGCTCCTTTGCGCACCTGCTCCAGCAGCTCCGAAAGATGGGTCTTGGCTTCAAACGCACCGATTTCTTTGGCTTTCATGCTAACTACAACAGTCTATTCATCTGGTTGGTCTGGTCAAGCCGTCGACGCTGCGCGACGACAAGCTTCCGCTTGGATCGCCTCGTTCCTTATCTGTTTTCTCACAAAACAAAAGGCGATGAAGCGGACGCAAAAGAGAGGCGGGAGAGGCGGTGAACTTTAGGTTCCTGCAGGCGCGCGGGGCGGCGTCCGACGCTGCGCGGCATGGCTAATCGTTAGGCCCGTTTTCGCGCGACGATGAAGGAGTTGAACATCACATAGCGCGCCGGTGTCAGGTTTAGAAGCAAATCGATCACCTTCGCGACGTAACGGTCCGTGCAAAAGACGTTCTCGATGTCGCAACCCGACCATTGCAGGAAGAACTCCATCTCCAGCGCATTCGTGGCGATAATCGCATCGTCGTCGGGAGTAAATGGCTCTTTCACGCACGGCGTCATGCGATCAAACTTCACCGCATCTGGATTCATTTTCATCTGCTTCCGTTTTTCGCGGAGCCTTTGCCAGTTGCGCCATTTGTTTCCGATGCCGCGCATTCGATGATGATAATCTCGAAACCCGAACACGCGAAAAAAGTTGGGGCTGGAGAGGACGACGCGGCCTCCCGGTTCGGTGACTCGCGCCAGTTCGGGAATAAAAGCCTCGGGTTCTTCGACATGTTCCAGCACATTGAGCGCGCCAACACTTGCAAAATGATTGTCGGGAAACGGGAGATGCCGGCCGTCGTAAAACTGACAACGCGAACTGAAACGCCGCGCTTTCTCGATATTGGGTTCGGAGACATCAACGCCATGAGCTTCGAAACCAGCTTCCGCGAGCCGTCCAACAACCTGCCCGGCTCCACATCCGACGTCCAGGACGCGCGCGGCAGCGCGGCCGGGCTTCAGGTAGTCCGCATACTTGGCGTAGAAGTTCGCATCCCAATTGGCCAAAAACTCGGCATAGGCTTGGTTATGCCGATACGTTTCCTGATGGCTCATGCCGGTTTGGTGTTTTCCGTTCTGTTTTTCGGATGAGCCCCGGCAAGCTCGGGCGCCATCTGCGTCGCGGAAATCTCAGGACGCTTCGGGGAAACGAACAGAAGGCCGCATAAAACCAGACCAACGGCAATGGCCGCGAGGCTAATGTAGAGGCCGGTTAGCGGCGGACGAAAATGGAATTCAATCGTATGCTCGCCGGCCGGCAAATGAACGCCGCGCATAATGAAGTTGCAGCGGAGCAGCGTTTCGGGTTTGCCATCAACGGTCACATTCCAATCGGGATCAAACTTATCATTCAGCAGCAGGACTGTCGGCATCGAAGCCTGCGACTTAAGTTGAATATGTTTCGGCGCATATGATGAGATCGTCACCGCGCCGGGATTTTGATTTGTGAAACCCGCCGTGGCGCTCGGAACAGATGTGCCAGCGGCAAGCAATACGGCCAGCGCTGGATCGAATTCTGCGCTGGTCAGCCGAGTCAAAGTTTCCTGATCATTCGCGGGGACCTGCCAGTTTGAGTAGAGCTTTGCGCGCGGGAGCGCTCCGTTAAACTCGATCAGGGCGTATTGGCCGGCGGCATTGGTCAACGCAGTCACATCTTCCATTTTGGTGACATTGGTCAGCGGCGGCCGGGGCGCGAAATCAAAAACGGTATGCGCATGGAACCGGGCTTGACCCGGATCAACCTGCTGATTGAGCGCGTCGAGGTAGGTTTTGGCCGCAAGCATGTAACGTGTGCTGGTCAGCTGCCAGAGGCGTCCGATCGGGGCAAGGTTCGTATTGCTCCGCGGCATGAACGCTTGCAGGTACGTCTCATCGAGCTCCGGCATGCGCGGCATTTGAATAATGTCCAGCGATGGGATGTTGTAGTACTGGAAGTGGTGTTGCAGCCACTCGTAAACGACGGAAGGATCAGGGAGCAAGAAGGCAGGCGCACTGTTCATATGCGGCAGGAAGCGCGCCGTCACGCGTTGGGCTGCCGGAGGTTGTTGGCGCAAAAGGTCGATGACACCGTTGCTCGCGTATTTCTCCTTGATCTGCCAATAAAGAAGCCACGGCGTGTTCGCTCGGGCGAGATCAATCGTGAGCAGCAAGCCTAACGAAATCCAGGCGAGCTTCATCCGCGGTCCCGACAGAGCGCCGCTCAAAATGACCACGAGCAAAACGACGGCAAGCGCGGCAAAGACGATAAACAATCCAACTTCGCCGAAACTGAATCGCGCAATGGCAGCCCCGAATTCGCCTGAGAATCCGGCTGTTTCAAGGTGCCGTGCTAACTCGCGTCGGGAGGAGTAATACAACAAGAAACCAAGAACGCTCGCTCCAACAAAGGCAATGGCGCCAATCGTCCATTTCTTGTCTGGGGCAGAAGCTGTGGCCCACCACGCTCGGATTTGAGCCGAGATGGAGCTGCTCTTCAGAAGATTCTTCTCGAGACAACGCCGGTAGATGCCTTGCAACCCGTAACCGAACAGAACGACAACGCCCATGTGAAACGGGTGCATAAATTTGATCGGGTTGCGGATCGTCGAGAAATAGGGGAGGTGATAGATGATCTGATAGAACGGCGCATGACGGCCAAACGCGAACAAAAGCGATAGCAGCGTGGCGCCTCCCCAGAACCAGATCAACCTTCGCTCGTGATCGGTGAACGGGTTTTCCTTTTTCTGCATCGATCGGAAAAGTCCCCAAGCAGCAACCAGAATCACCAGAACGCCGGCATATTCTCCAGAGCCGGAATGACGCGATTGCGCAACGCCTGGCTGTTGCCCCACAGCGCCCCAATAATTGCCGCCTTCGGGCGTATCCATGCGATAGCCAAATAACCCCGGAACAACGACGCGGAAAGTTTCCACCTTTGGCAAGCTCCACATGGTTGCTTGATCCCAGCGTTGCTGTTTGGTGGTTTGATCCTGTTTCATGCCTGAAACGCCTTGAATCTGGGTTCCGATCAAGCTGGACAAGGCGTGAGCCGCGAAGAACGCAGCCGAAAATGCAACCACGGCCACGGTCAGGAAGCCCTTCGAGACTCGCTGCGCGCTCGGACCGGTCTGCAGAAGCGAAAGAAAGAAGGCGAATGCTGCCACGTAAACGCTGAAAATCGCTCCAACATCGAACCCTTCCATAATGCCGAGTCCAATGGCCCATCCTGCTAGAATAGTCTTGACCCATGGTCGCCCGCGAGTCGCGCTACACAACGCGCCCAGCGCCAGAAAAGTCCCGCCTAAAGTGACGGCCCGGCTCGGTAATCCCCAGCAGGAAAGGGAAAACATGTTCGAATTTAGCGCCGCCGCGAGTCCTCCCAAAATACAGACCGCCGGATGAAAACGGAGTTGGCGAAAAAAGAACCACGCGCTTAGACCGAGGAAAAACAGCGAGAAAGGCAGGTATATTTTGGCAAAAAACAGCGGCCCTCCCATTCCCAAAACGGTCGCTAGGTTCGGAGGTGCGCTAATCCCTTTCACGCCGATCCAGTTCAAATCTTGCCAAACGCCCGCGAGACCTCCCGGGACCTCGCCCGATTTGGCGCTGAGCGGGCCGAGCGGACCGTCGTTTGAAAATGGCGCCACCTCAGGAGAAAAGTCCTTATGAAAGATCACGGCCAGGACGGCGGCCAGGATCAAGAGGGCTGTGAGGAAATCTCTCTTGGTGCTTGGCAGGTGGCTAGAGCTCAAAGACATGCTATTGGGCAAATAAAACTAACTTCCATCTCGTTTCTTGTTCGACGCGAGCCCGGAAGATAGCGGAAAACACCTGCCAGTCCAAACGAATCATTCAGATCATTCAGTCGCCACCAGTCGCCACAGCCGCCACGGGGATGCGCACCTTGCCGGCCGATGCATCCCGAAGTTGTCGGTAGCGGCGGGCATCCTGCCCGCCGTAGAGGGCGTGCATCTTGCCGCCCGGAGCAACGCTTGAAACGAGCAGGCTGCGTTCTAGTGCGTACGCGAGCGTGATCCGCCGGGCAGGATTCCTCGGCTCTGCGGCAGGCAGGATGCCCGCCGCTACGATGTGCCGACAACTTCGAGTTTGCACCGATTGCTGCGCTCCGGGCAAGTCGGAACTTGTTTTCACTCTTGTTGCAGATATAGTGTTAGGCAGACCAAAGGGCGCGACAAGTGCCGGT
The DNA here is from genome assembly GCA_016871515.1 of Verrucomicrobiota bacterium. Lineage (GTDB taxonomy): Bacteria > Verrucomicrobiota > Verrucomicrobiia > Limisphaerales > SIBE01 > SIBE01. The sequence goes on along the minus strand of VHDE01000022.1, from coordinate 18,584 downwards.
ACATAATAACGTGTTACAACTGACATGAAGACCCGTATTCTCAACACCGACATCTCCGGTGCATGTAATCTGACATGCCCGAGCTGTCCCCGCGGGCGTCGGTTGGGAGGCGGGCCGACCGGATTCATGTCCTTCGAAACGTGGAAACAAATCATCGAGAAGGCGCAGACGGAATTCAAGATCGCTCACCTCGATTTTAATAACTGGGGCGAGCCTACGCTCAATAAGGACCTGCCGCGGATGGCCGCTTATTGCAAAGAGCATGGCATCCATTTCCGCATTTCCACGAACTTGCAAAGAACGGATGGCTTGGACGCTGTTTTGGCGAACGGAGCGGACTTGATTTGGGCGTCCTGTTCCGGATGGTCGCAAGAGACCTATGGCAAGACTCACGAAGGCGATTTCAACAAGCTTCGTGACAATATGGTTTGGCTCGCCGAAAAGAAGCGGTCCTTGAATTCGCGCACGCAGTTGATCATCCGCTGGCACCGCTACCGCCACAATTGCGACGAAGAAAAAGAAGCTCGAAAATTTGCCCGCCAACATGGGTTTGCCTTCGAGGCTCACGTCGCATGGTATCTCCCGATTCAAAAGCTTCTCACAGGTCCGGCCGATGAAACGGCGAAACTCCTCTTGGTTCCAATTGGCGAGGGCTTGGATGCGGTCAAGGATCTCCCGCGTCCGAAGACTTGTCCCGAATACAGCAGCGTGCATGTCGACGCCAATCGGCAAGCTAAGCTCTGTTGTCTCACGTATAATCTTAACGTCGGCGATTTTTTGGAAAACGACATCGAGACGCTCGATGCCGCCAGACAGAAGCATCCGTTCTGCACCCCTTGCATGGAGGCCAACGCGCTCGAGTATCTCGCCAAGACACATCCCAAACTGCTCTGGATGGCAGCGAAAAACGCGACGAGCACGGATGTCAGGTTGCGATTGCTCTTCGAGATATTGGTTGACACCACTCTGCGCCTCGGAAGACGCATTCCCATTCCGTATTACATAAAATCCAGGATTGGGATGGCCGTTAAGCATCGTCTCTAGGCGGCAATTGTTCGGCCGTAATTTCGTAGGACAGTGCGTCCCGCCTGTCATGGTGCATCTCAACGGTTTGGACAGGCGAGCCGCACTGTCGCCGCACTGTCCTGCCAGCGAGGTCATCGACAGGCGTGACTTGTTGCAGTGCGTAACCTCAAGTCTTGACCCATCGGCGCTGTGACAGTATTCCTTCGCGCCTCTTAACCTAAACAAAGCAATTGTCCGCAAAACGTATTGTTATCATCGGTGGTGGGATCGTGGGATTGGCCACGGCCTGCAAGTTGTTCAGGCATTCTCCTTCAGCGAAGATTACCGTGCTGGAGAAGGAGGCTGAGGTTGGCCAGCACCAAACGGGCAATAACAGCGGGGTTCTCCACGCCGGTTTGTATTACAAACCGGGCTCGGCCAAAGCACGGCTCGCCGTGTGCGGAATTCAGGAAATGGTCGCTTTTTGCCAGGAGAACAAAATCCAGCATGAGGTCTGCGGAAAGTTGGTGGTTGCGGTCGATGAATCCGAGTTGCCGCGGCTCCATGACTTGCACGAGCGCGGAAAGCAGAACGGCCTGCTGAACCTCAAGCTTCTCAACCGCCAGCAAATGCTCGAAATCGAGCCGCACGTTGGCGGCATCGCCGCTTTACATGTCCCTCAGGAAGGAATTGTCGATTATCCGAAAGTTTGCGACGCTCTTTTGAAGAAGATCCAAGCGCAGGGCGGCAAGGTCGTGACGCGTTCGAAAGTAACGGCCCTGCAAAATCGCGCGCAGGGCTGGCTGATCGAAACGTCGGCTGGCCCTTTCGAGGGAGATTTCGTCGTCAATTGTGCCGGGCTCCATTGCGATCGGGTCAGTGAATTGGCCGGAGAAAAACGTGAGGTCCGCATCGTTCCGTTTCGCGGCGAGTACTACAAAATCAAGCCTGAGCGCCAGCATCTGGTTCGCAACTTGATCTACCCGGTGCCCGATCCGCAATTTCCGTTTTTGGGCGTCCATTTCACGCGTTTGATCGGCGGCGGCATCGAAGCTGGGCCCAATGCCGTGCTGGCGTTTTCACGGGAGGGTTATCGCAAGACCGATGTGAATCTTTCGGATTTATGCGATGCCTTGAGTTATTCCGGTTTGTGGAATTTTCTGGCGAAGCATAAGCGGATGAGTTGGGAAGAGCTTCGCCGGTCTTTCAGCAAAAAGCTTTTTTGCGAGTCGCTGCAAAAGCTGGTCCCGGAAATTCGGCGAGACGATTTGGAATCGGGCGGGGCGGGCGTTCGCGCGCAGGCGATGTCGGCCGACGGCAATTTGGTTCACGACTTTTGTTTTGTCGATCGGCCGAATGCTCTTCACGTGTTAAACGCGCCTAGTCCGGCGGCGACAGCCTCGCTAGCGATAGGCGATGAGATCGCTAAACGAGCACTCGCGCGATCGTAGCGTCAGGCCTCCCGCTTGCCGTAGAGCTGGGCATCTTGCCCGGCGGAGGTTGTTTCCTATTCGAACACAAACGTCAAACTTCACACGCAGGTCCGCGCGGCAAGATGCCGCCCTCTGCGGCAGGCCGGAGGCCCGCCGCTACCGTCTATCAACAAACAACAGTTGTCTTCCGGACAAACTGACACCAAAGTAATGCCCAATTAAATTAATTAGCATGCGCATATTGATCACAGGCGGCGCTGGATACATTGGATCAGTCCTCACGCCAACGCTTTTGGCGGCCGGCCATGAGGTCACGGTGCTGGACAATTTTCTCTTTCGCCAAAGTAGTTTGACCGATTGTTGTCAGTATCCATCCTTTGACGTCGTTCGGGGAGATTGCCGCGACGAGGTGCTCTTGAAGAAGCTGGTCGCCAAAACGGACTTGATCATTCCATTGGCAGCCTTGGTGGGAGCGCCCATGTGCAACCTCGACCGAGTTGCCGCCCAGACGACCAACTTCGACGCCATCCAATTGCTCTGCCGATTAGCGAGCAAGGAACAGTGGATCATCATGCCCGTTACGAACAGCGGCTATGGCATTGGCGAGCAAGGGAAGTATTGCACTGAGGAAACGCCCATGCGTCCGATTTCGCTCTACGGAACGACCAAGGTGAAAGCTGAAGAGGCTGTGTTGCAACGCGAAAACAGTCTGAGCTTCCGCTTGGCCACTGTGTTCGGCTTGTCGCCCCGCATGCGGATGGATTTGCTCGTGAATGATTTCGTCTATCGTGCTGTTCACGATCGCGCGGTCGTGATTTTCGAAGGGCATTTCAAACGCAACTACATTCATATCCGCGATATTGCCCGGTTATTCTTGCATGGAATTGAGAACTTCCAATCGATGCGAGGGCGGCCCTACAACGCCGGGTTGGACGACGCCAATCTCTCCAAGCTGGAACTGTGCGCTGTGATCAAGAAGCAGTTGCCAAACTTTGTTTTTCTCGAAGCGCCGATCGGCGAAGATCCGGACAAGCGCGATTATATCGTGTCGAACGAAAGGTTGGCGGGGACGGGTTTCAAGCCTGAGTGGACCCTGGACCGCGGGATAACCGAGTTGATCAAGGGGTACACGATCTTGCGCAACAGCGTTTATTCTAACGTCTGATGTCGCTGAGTCAGACAACCGCCGTAATTCTGGCAGGAGGATTTGGCGCCAGAGTCCGGCATTTGCTTCCGAACTTGCCGAAACCGATGGCCCCTGCCGCCGGGCGGCCCTTTTTGGAATGGGTGGTCCGTTATCTGGCGAAGCAGGGAATCGGCGATGTCATTATTTCGACGGGTTATCTCGCCGAGGTGGTGACGGAACATTTCCGATGCCGTCCCGTACCGGGCGTTAACGTTCAATGCGTGGCCGAAAGCGAACCGCTGGGAACTGCAGGAGGATTTCTAAATGCGGCCCGAGCGCACGGAAGAGGAACCTCTGCATGGTTAGTCCTGAATGGCGATTCGTTGGTCTTTGCCGACCTAAGATTATTGTCCGACTGCGTGGCGGGATCGGAAACGGACGGCGCGCTATTAGGTCTTCAAGTGGCCGACAGCTCGCGTTATGGTTCGTTCGTCTTGAAACCGAACGGCGAAGTTGCACGATTTGTCGAAAAGCAGCCAGGCGCGCGAACGATCAACGCTGGCGTCTATTTGCTCAGTTCAGCATTGGTCGATAAGTTTCCCGCCCGCCATCCGCTGAGCTTCGAACGGGATGTTTTTCCTGGGTTAATCGAACGAGGCGCGCGGCTAAGAGTCGTTGAAGTCAACGCGCCGTTCCTGGACATCGGCACGGAAGAAACGCTTTCGCAGGCGGAGCCGTTTATTCGGCAGAATATGGAACAATTCAAGGCCGGGGAATAACGGCCAAGCATGCTGAAGTCAGCCAAAAACAACACCAAGAGATTCTTTCTGAATCGCGGTTATCAGGTGGATAAATTGCATCCAGCGCGCTTGATCCGCATTCTCGCCAAAAGGTTCGGTTATGCACTGTATCCCATCTCGCCCGAATACCCTCTTCATCCGCCTATCGTTGGACAAGATTTGATGGTCCTGAAGGATGCGGAATTCCAAAGGTCAATCAAAGCGGTAGAGCACCATACGCTTTTGGATGTCGCGCGGTTGGCGAACTTATGGAATCTGGCGCGCATGACCGGTCCAGGCACGTTTATGGAAGTCGGCACGTTCCGCGGTGGCGGTGCGCTGCACATCTCGAATGCCGCGCCGGAAAGAGAGATCTTTGTTTTCGATACCTTCGAGGGATTCCGCAATTTGGCGCGCGGTTTGGATGATATTTTTGATCCCAATTGGTTCAAAGATACGACGGAGGAACATGTCCGCTTGCTCTTCCGCCCGCTCAATCGCAGAGTGACGGTTGTGAAGGGCTTTTTCCCGCAATCGGCTGCAAGTCTGGATCTGGGCAAAGTCGCTTTTTGTCATCTTGATGTCGATGTTTATGAGGCCACGAAAGAGTCGCTGAACTTTCTGGCCGGCCGGCTGGCGCCGCGGAGTTTAATTGTAATCGATGATTTTCGGCGTGGCGCCCACGGCTTGGATCGTGCCGTTTCTGAGTTCCTCGGGTTGCGGAAGGAGTTTTCCTGCTTTCCGCTCTTTCCTGGGCAAGCTTTGCTTTTTTCGCGTAAACTTTGGGACGAATGCTGATGAGAGACGATGGACCCACTATCAAGCCGCTGGTAACGACGGATTCCACTCTAATGCCGTTCGGTAATTCAAGGCCTTGTGGCAGATGGTTGTCCCGGCGGGACAGGGTGAAAATAGCCCGGCGTTTCAACGCCGGGAACCAAACGGCCAGAAGTTCAAGTCCCGAAGGGACGGTCGAATTGTGCGCATCGTCCATTGAGCTTCAGCCGTCCCATCCGGGACTCAGGCGCGCTTGGCCGCCGTCCCCGGCGTTGAAACGCCGGCCTATTTTCATCGGGTCCCTACGGGACAAATGCTCTTTGAATTACCGAAAAGCATTAGAGTGGAATCCGTCCTTACCAGGTTGGGTTTGTGAAGCGACAATTGCGACGGCGCCAATGAGAACTTGGTAAGGCGACTATTATGATTATTTCTCGAGCACCCGTGCGCATTAGCTTTTTCGGTGGAGGAACCGATTATCCGGAGTACTTCCTGAAAGAGGGCGGCGCTGTGCTCGCGACGGCGATTGACAAATTCTCTTACGTGACGGCGAGTCCGTTCCTCAGCCATCTCTTTGATTATTCGATTCGCGTTTCTTACCGGAAGGTCGAGCTGGCCAAGGATGTCAATGACATCGAACACAGCGTCTTCCGCGAATGTTTGAACGTTTGCGGCCTCGAGAAAGACATTGAGCTGCACAATGTCGCTGACCTGCCTGCGTTTACCGGGCTGGGATCGTCCTCGACCTTTACGGTATCGCTGCTTCATGCGCTGCATAGTTTCAAAGGCGAATTCCTAACACCCTATGAATTGGCGTATGAGGCGATTCATGTGGAACGTCATCTCTTAAAGGAAAATGTCGGTTGCCAGGATCAAGTCATGGCGGCTTTTGGCGGCTTCAATCTTTTGGAATTCAGGACCGAAACAGACATCAGCGTCACGCGGATTCCACTTTCTCCGCAGCGTTTATCCGAGTTTGAACAATGCCTTTTCCTGGTTTTCACCGGGATTACGCGCAAAGCTTCCGAGGTGGTTGCGAAGCAGTTGCAACGGGTTGACCAGAACACCAAAGCGCTGCGTTCGATGCGGTCAATGGTTTATGAAGGCCTTGAGATTCTCACGAGCGGTCGTCCGTTGCGCGAATTCGGCGAATTGCTTCATCGCGCGTGGGTGGCCAAGCGGAGTTTGGATGACGGGATTTCAAACTCAGAAATCAATCACATCTATCGATGCGGCCTCGAGGCTGGCGCGTGGGGCGGCAAATTATTGGGCGCCGGCGGCGGTGGGTTTATGCTGTTTCTGGCGGACCCGAATGTGCATGCAAACCTGCGGGAGATTTTCGCCGACCGACAAATTTTGCCAGTCAAAGTGAACGCTGGCGGATCGCAGATTATTTTTTCGTGATGCAACAACAGGATCAGAACGTGGCGGCGCCGAAGATATGTTTGAAGGCCGAGAGAGAAGTCGCCTGCTCGTCGCCCGACCATCTCCTGCCGTGGGGCACGAGGTGGGACAATAGCCAAAACCGGCGCTTCAATGACAAGCTCTACAAGCTGTACCCGCGCTTTCACGAGCAGCTTAAGGTTTTGGATATGGGCTGCTCCGGCGGCGGGTTCGTGAAGAGCTGTTTCGATGACGGATGCCTGGCGGTTGGACTTGAAGGAAGTGATTTCTCGAAAAGGACGCGACGCGCGGAATGGCGGACGATTCCGGAGTTTCTGTTTACCTGTGACGTCACCGGGGATTTTGAGATTCTCATCGAATCGACAGCGGGCGAGCGGCGGCTCGACTTCGACGTCGTGACCTGTTGGGAAATGATGGAACATATCGCCGAGCCGGACGTTCCCAAGGTGGTGGCTAATGTGAAAAAGCATCTTGCGCCTGGCGCGTTGTGGATCATGAGCGTGAGCCCGAACGAGGAAGTGATCAATGGGGTTCGTTTGCATCAGACCGTTCGTCCTAAAGATTGGTGGGCCAAGAAATTGGCGGAATTGGGGCTGCTGCATCTGGAAGCGTACGTGCATTACTTTAATACGCAATTTATCCGCGGGCCAAAGTACAATGCTCCGGGCAGTTTTCATTTGGTGGTGAGTCAAGACCCGACCAAGGCGCCGTCTATTCCTCATGAGGGTTTGCTTCGAAGGCTGCACGACCTTTGGCTGGGCTCAGTGCCGCAACGCGTGCTCAGTGGAACGTATGTCTAGCGCACAGGAAGCTGAAAGGCGATCAAGCAACCACCGCCCCGCTGCGAGGAGATTTCTCCCAAACACATTTTCGCGCATCGGGTTGGCAGGACAGTCCGTCCCGCCTGTCCTGCTTTTGGTGGGCGCAAATGCTGGACAGGCGAGACGCCTGTCCAGCGTCCGCATTGCGGCTATGGGAAGGCCCACAGGAAGCGGATCATGATCTGCCGCGTCTGTGATTCTCAAGAGCTTGAGCCGGCGATTGATCTCGGTCACCAGCCCTGGTGCAATCACTTTCTGAGGAAGGAGGAGGTCGGCAGAGAGCCGTTCTATCCGTTGCGTGTGATGTTTTGCCATCAATGCGGCGCCGCGCAATTGGATCATACGGTTCCCAAGGAAATCATGTTTGGCGATCACACCTATCTCTCAGGCGTGACACGGTCCTTGAGCGAACATTTCCGCGCCATTGCCGAAGAAGTAGATCAGCGATTCTTCGCCGCAGCCGAGGGCAAGTCAGTCCTCGATATTGGTTCCAATGACGGAACACAGCTCAAGCATTTCAAGGCCTTGGGCTATGATGCTTTAGGCGTCGAATCTTCGAAGACCACGGCCAAGATCGCGAATGACGCCGGCGTCAATACGCTGAACGCCTTTTTCAATTTGGATATTGTCCGCCAGTTCGGCCGAAAATTTCATGTCATCAATGCCGCGGGCGTTTTCTTTCATTTGGAAGAATTGCACTCCGTGAGTGACGGGATTCGCGAAGCGCTCCGCGACGACGGCGTATTTGTCGTGCAGTTCCTCTACATGAAACGGATCGTCGAGAATCTGGCCTTCGACCAGATTTATCACGAGCATTTGCTCTACTACAATCTGCGCACGATTGAAGTGCTGCTGAATCGCCATGGCCTGGCGTTGTTCGACGCTTATGTGGCGCCGATTCATGGAGGCTCAATGATCGGATTTGTCACTCATCGAGGCAAACGTGCTCCAACGCAACGATTCCTGGAATTGCGCGAAGCCGAGTCGAAAGAGCGCAGCAACGAATTCTCGACTTATCTGGAGTTCGCCGAACGGATTAAGCGCATGAAGGAGGAGAATCTCGCCTTTTTGGAAAAGGCCCGGCAGCAGCGCAAGAGAGTGTTCGGGTTTGGTGCCCCGGTCAAAGGCAACACCTTGCTCAATTACTTCGGTGTGGGAACACAATATATCGAATGCCTCGTGGAAAAGAATGAACTGCGGCGCGGCCTCTATTCGCCGGGCATGCACATTCCGGTGGTGATTGAGAAGGAACTGACCGAATTGCCGGACATCTATTACGTCCTGGCGTGGAATTTTAAAAAGGAGATTCTCGCCAATAACCAAAGTCTAATTCAGCGGGGGATCGAGTTTTATTTTCCCGTCAATCCAAAGGAGACATGAGAGTTCTGATTACAGGCGCGAGCGGGTTCTTGGGGAAGGCGCTTTGCCGCGAGTTAACGGCGCGCGGCGACGACATCACTCCGTTAAGTTCGAAAGACGGCGATTTGACCCGCGCCGATTCGTTGGATCGATTCGGCGAGCAATCTTACGATCAGATCTATCACTTGGCTGCTTGGACGCAGGCCGGAGATTTTTGCCTGCACCACGCGGGGGAACAATGGATTATCAACCAGCAAATCAACACGAACGTCCTCGCTTGGCGGCAGAAGAGTCAACCAAAGGCCAAGCTTATTTGCATGGGAACTAGCTGCGCCTATGCCCCTGAATGTGAGTTAAAGGAAGAGAATTACCTCGTCGGAACGCCCATCGAGAGCCTGTTCACCTACGCTCACACGAAACGCATGCTCTACGTCGGGTTGCTCGCGCTCAACAAACAATTTGGATTGAACTACCTTTGCCTCGTTCCTTCGACCCTTTATGGTCCGGGTTACCATACGGATGGCCGCCAAATGCATTTCATCTTCGATCTGATTCGAAAGATCATTCGCGGAAAACTTCGCGGCGAGCCGGTCTTGCTTTGGGGCGATGGCTATCAAAGCCGGGAATTGGTTTTCGTGGATGACTTCGTGAGGGTCGCGCTCGACTTGGCTTCGACCCGAAACAACGATCTGATCAACATTGGGGCCGGTGAGGAATTTACGATCCGCCATTTTGCGAAGCTCATTTGCGAGAAGGTTGGTTATCCGTTCGCATCCATTCAGTTTGATGCGCAGCGTTATGTCGGAGCGCGCTCGAAGTGTTTGAACATCGACAAACTTCGGCAGATTAGCCCAAAGCTAAACCTCACGCCTTTGAAGACCGGTCTCGAAAAAACGATTGAGTGGATGCTCAAGGAAGAGACAAAACTCTGAACGCAAAGGTCGCCAGGAACGCTAAGCTAAGAACGTGTTAAGAAATCAATCAGGTGGTGGCAGCCGAGGTGACGAGGCTCTGAAATATTCCGCATTAAGCCTCAAATTAGAGCCTCGTCACCTCGGCTGCTACCATTCTAAAACAGGTGCTAAGTCTAAGAAACAGCCGAGGATCGGCTGGAATGAAGTCTTTGTTCTTCTACGTTGTCATCAGGAATGACGCCAGTTCGCGCTAATTCAGCTCACGATCGAAACGCAACCCAGCCCTTGGTGTCGATCATCATCGCTACGTACAATCGAGGACCGTTCCTCGAACGCTGCGTCCGGAGTGTGCTGGACCAGACCTATAGGAATGTTGAGTGCGTTGTTGTGGACGGTGCGTCAAAGGATGAATCGGTACAGATCTTGAAACGCTTGGCGGCGTCTGACCCGAGGTTGAAGTGCGTCTCGGAACCGGATCAAGGGGAAGTTTACGCTGTCAACAAGGGGATCGAGATGGCGGCCGGTGAAATCATCGGCTTTCAGGCCAGCGACGATTTTTATCTTCCAGACGCCGTCGAAAAGTCAGTCGAATTCTTGCTTAGGGAACCCGAGTACATTGGAGTATCGGCGGACGCTCTGTACATTGACGAGAAGGGGAGGGAACTTGGAAATGGCGTTGTCACTTATCGAGGGCGAATGGCCAGGGAAACGGTGAAGAGGCTCATCGTTGTTCGCTATAAAATGTGTCCAGTCTGTCACGGCTCGTTTTTCGGATGGAAGAAACGGCTCTCGCAGCATGGCAAGTTCAATCCGGAGTTCTCCGTGATCATGGACTGGGAATTCTACCTGCGCATTCTCAAAGCCGGCGAACAGATTGGCAGCCTGCCGCGGGTGCACTACAAATACACCGCCCATGCTGACATGGGCGCCGTTAAGTATTGGGCGAAAGTCGAGGCGCAGCGGGAAAGACTCTACCAAATCCACGCGATCACCAAAGTCGACATCCTCCTTCGGGCGACGATTGGACGGTTGATGAGTTACTTGGCCAATCCTTATCGCACGCCCCTTGGAAAAGGGCTAGTTCGTGAGTTCAAACTATGGCGCTCACAGCGGGCATCATAAGGCAAGCGATGCCCGAACGAGTGACAACGAACTCGCAGCCAAAGGCGTCGATAAGCGGTGGCTGACTTCAATCGAGAGGGAAACGCAGATCTTCTCTTTCAACACCCCGATTCGACGCTCGGAATCTGGTATATGAATGAATCGAATTAGTGGAACGCTGGGGATCTGGTTCATGAGCGGAGCGTCTCTAACTCAGGCGCGGCTCTTAGCTCCGCCGAATCCAGGAGGTGCCTGGAAGGTAGTAGCGCCGTGATCATTTCGAGTGGACCCTCGCGAAACTCATGCATCTGCCGGTAGGAGAGTGCGTCCCGCCTGTCCGAACGTTGAGGTTCACCTGGACAGGCGAGACACTGTCCGACGAAATTATTCTAGAATCACCCGATAGAAACGCATGCTAAAACTGCCGGCTTCGTTGTCTTGAATCAACGTGATGCCAGTTTCAAGTGGGTCCGGTCTCAACGGTGTCCAGTTCAGCAAATCTGTTGAAGTGTCGATGCGCGCGCGTTTGCCCTCCGGAACGGTTAGCTGGAACTCGAAAGTCCCATTGTTCAAACGCAACTCGGATAAGAATTGCTGCAATGTTACAGCTGCCGGGTTACTGGTGACTGATCCCAAAGCATTGCTGATGGCGACTGCGTAATTCCCGGCGCTCTGTGACTGCATATTATTCAACGTCAGCGCGGCATTTGTCGCGCCCGGAATCGGTGTTCCGTTGTGAAGCCACTGGTAGAAGAGTTCGTTACCGAGAGCGGCGACGCTGAGTGTCACCGTTGCGCCTGGAGCGGCTGATTGACTGATCGGTTGTTGTGTAATGATGGGAGGCGATCCAACCGTCAACTGCGCGGGCGGGGCCTCGATGGTTTTGGCGGCACCGCTCACGATCACCGAGTACAAGCCGGCCTGGGCAGGCTGAACGTTCACCAAAGTGAGGTTGGCATTCGTTGCGCCAGCCATGTTGTTGCCGTTGAATTTCCATTGGTATCGGATCAGTCCAGAACCGTTGGCTGTCACGCTGAAAACCACGCTGCTGCCAGCCGTCACTGATTGACTTTGCGGGGCCGAAGTGAGCACTAACTGAACGTTAACTTGCAAGCGCGCCGCGCTGCTGACAATGGAATCCAGGCTGTTGCTGACGACGACCGTGTATTCGCCGATATCGCTCACGCCAGCGCTGCTCAATTCAAAGGTGCGCGCCGTAGCTTCAGGGATGTTTACTCCGTTAAAGCGCCACTGATAAGTGAGCGGCGCAGTTCCAGTCGCCGTCACGCTGAAGGCAGCTTGCTGTCCACTCGTCACCGTCAATCCCGCTGGCGGAACGGTAATCGAAGGAGGCTGGCTCACGGTCAAAGCAGCGTCTGAACTCGAAATGGCGCCGGCTGCATTTTGCGCGGTCACGGAATAAGTCCCGGCCTGCGCCGCTTGCGCATTGGCGATCTCGTAAATGGCATTCGTGGCGCCGGAAATAGCCGTTCCGTTTCGGCTCCACTGATAGCGAACTGGCGCCGTGCCACTGACACTCACAGCGAAACTCGCCCGGCTTCCGGCGCGAACATTCTGCGCTTGCGGTTGCGCCGTGATAACCAACGGGACGTTAACGCTCAATTGGGCCGCGCGGCTGGTGGTTGAACCTGCGAAACTCGACACGACCACCGAGTACGCGGCGGTGTCGGCTATCTGCCCACTGGCAATTGTCAGCGCGCGATTCGTCGCTCCAGGAAGTTTCAAGCCATCGCGCAGCCATTGATAACTCAACGGAGGCGCAGTCGTGGTCACGCTGCTCAAGCTATTCGTTGTTTCAACGGAAAATGTGGCGCGAGCGCCCAACGCGACCGCCAAGTCCGCGGGCTGTAGCGAAATGGCAGGGCCTTGCCCAAACTCGTACGAAAGGCGAGCCACTCCGCTGGCGCCCTTGACGCCGTCAACAGCCACGAAATAGAGCGTTCCGGCGCGCATTGGAACGTTGACCACGGCATTCTGTCCATCGCTCGCGCCGTTGTTGTCAGATCCTTCCGCTTTCAGCGTTTCAAAGTCATTGCCCGGACCGCTATAGACGGCGATGACACTGTCGAAATTGCTGCCGGCTGTGCTGAGGCGCAGGACGCCATTAACCGGCGCTTGGTAGGTGAACCATTTGGAAGCGCCGCCCACTACTTCGCCGTGGCTGGGTTCGCCCTGTTCCGTCGTGGATTCCAGTGTTGTGAAAACCAATGTGCCGGAAAATCCGCGGGCCACGCCATCAGCGGGAACACCTGACAAGGCGCTTGCGAGCAGTCCTCCCGCTCTTCGGGGCGCATTCTTAAACTTGTCCTGCATAGAAATCGACTCGCTGCCGATTTGCAGATAAGCCGGCAGGCTTTCAAGCACGGGCGCGGCGGCACCCGCGCCGCTCGTGATTCGAACGGAATACTTCGCGACGTCCAGATCATCAACTCCTCGGAGCGTGAGTGCGGAAGAAGTTGCGCCTCCTATGACAGCGCCGTTGGCCAGCCATTGGTAACTGAGATTATCTCCCTGAGCTTGCACATTGAATGTGACCACTGCCCCCACGGTCTCGGTCCGACTTTGCGGCTGGACTAAAATCCTGGGCAGTCTTTGCGCGGTCGTCTGCAGCTTGAATCCCACTACGATTCGCCCGGACGCGCCACCAAAGCCTTTGACGTTGATGAGATAGGTTGTCCCCTGCGTCGCGTTGAAGGCTACCAGGCTCGCGAAAAACCCGGCGCGGTCGTCGTCGCTGCCGGCTTCAACCAAGCTGCCTGGCGTTCCCGTATAAATCGTCATCACCGTATCGAAGGTGCTTCCCGCGGTGCTGAATGTCGCAATCCCAGTCGAGGGCGCTTTCCAGGAAAACCATCGCTCGCTGGACGGAGCCGCGTTCTTTCGCGCCAATTGTCCGCCGCCGCCATCGATGCTTCCGCCATCAAACGTCCCCTCGGCAACTTCAATCGGCGGCGGTGCGCTCTGGGCTGAACTGCCTGCATTTAACTGAGGCAAGATCAAAGTCAAACTCGCCTGTGCGCTGGTCACGGCGCCGCCGGCATTCTGAACCACAACGCCATAGTTGCCGGCATCAGCGGCTTGAACATTATTGAGGGTCAGACTCGCGAACGTTGCGCCGGCCATGTTGACTCCGTTTTTCTGCCATTGAAAGCTGAGCGACGCGTCGCCGGTGGCTTGCACACTGAACGCGACCGTGCTGCCTGGCTGCACATTCTGGCTGACCGGCTGCACTTGGATCGTCGGCGGAACCAGAACGCGCAGGATTGCTCCCGCGCTATTGACGGCACCGACCACGTTTCGGACGATGGCACGGTAGGTTCCGGCATCAGCGGCTCGAACAGCCGAGAAACTAAGACTCGGAGAAGTCGCGCCGGCGATATCAACTCCGTTTCGCTGCCATTGAACGCTGAGGGGCGCCGTTCCGCTGGCCGCGACATTGAAGACTGCGCTGTTCCCTTCCGGAACGGTTTGGCCTTCTGGTTGCTCAACAATTGTCACCGGAGCATTGACTGTTAGTGGCGCCTCGCTGCTCGGGACTGGGCCGGCGATATTGCTTGCGACCGCCTGATACCTTCCCGCGTTGATCCTCTGAACGTTGGGAATTGTCAGTGTGGAAGCGTTAGCGCCGGCGATGTCCACGCCATTGTGACGCCATTGATAAGTTATAGGAGCGCTGCCCGTGGCGGTGACCGAGAAGCTTGCGGTTTCGCCAACTGTCGCCACACGAGGCGCCGGCTGAGCAGTTATGGCTGCAGGCACATTGACGGTCAAGTCCGCTGGAGAACTCGTCACGGATCCGGACGGGTTGCTCACGACAACCGAGTAGGCGCCTTGGTTCGCAGTTTGGACATTGTTGCGGGCGAGCGTTTGCGCAGTCGCTCCTGCGAGGTTGGCCCCATTGAATCGCCATTGATAGGTAATTGGTTCAGTTCCGCTCACCGTCACGGCGAAAGTCACGTTGACGCCCGCCAGCACCGTCTGGCTCTGCGGTTGTCGCGTGATCGCGGGAGGAACGGTAACAGCAAGCCGGGCGCGGGCGCTGACAACCTGGCCGCCAAAGTTGCTGACAATGACCGAGTACTCTCCCGCATCGCCGGGGGCTGCGGATGCAAGCACAAAAGCGGAATTGGTTTCGCCAGTGATGTCCACTCCGTTGAATTGCCATTGAAATCGAATCGGCGCTGTTCCTGCGGCTTCCACAGCAAACCGGACGCCAGCCCCCGCGACGACGGTTTGCGCTTCGGGTTGCCGAGTAATGGCGGCAGGCACATGGACAACCAACGTCGCGGTTGCGCTAGTCGTCGCGCCGCCCGCATTCGACACTTGCACCGAATATCCTCCCGCCCGCGCCGCGTTTACATTGCTTAAGACAAGGGACGTGCGCGTTTCGCCCGCGAGGTCCGTTCGGTTGAATTGCCATTGGTAGCGCAGCGGTTCTTGTCCTGTCGCCGCAACCGTGAAAGTAACATTGGCGCCGGCGAGGATCGTTTTACTTTCGGGCTGTGTTGTGATGCGCAAAGGCAAAGTAACGTCCAGCGTTGCACCTTCGCTCACGACAAAGCCGGCCTGGTTTCTAACTTCCACGGAATAGACTCCGGCATTTTCGACCTGGACGTTCGCCAGATTCAACACCGCGTTCGTTGCACCGGGAAGAGCGCTGCCGTTGCGCCGCCATTGATAAGTCAACGGTTGGCTGCCGGTGGCCGCCACATTGAACGAAACCTCGCCGCCGGCTACAATGGTGCGGCTTTCAGGTCGTGTCGTAATCTGGGGCGGCACGGCGAGAATGGTGAGTTCGAAGGCAGTGCTCGCTTCCCCGGTTCCGTCATCTTTGACCGTCAGAGTGATGGTCGTGGTTCCCGTCTGATTGGGCGCGGGAGTGATGGCGATCGTCCGGTCAGCGCCTTGCCCTTCAAGCGACATGTTTGCCGGAGGAACCAATTGGGCGTTCGATGAACTTACGGTGACGGTCACGCTGGTGAGCGCTGTATCTGGATCCGCAACGGTGAAAACAATTCGAGCGGTCGGGGTGTTTTCTCGTGTGGATTGGTTCGCGATCGCGGAAATGGTTGGCGGTTGGTTGACCTTGGGCGCGACCGTAAGTGTTTGATCTGCGTTAGGCGCGGGATTGAAATTCTCATTGCCGAGCTGTGCCGCGCGGATGATCACGGTTCCGGGAGCGGTCATGGTGATCGTATCTTCCGAAATCGTGGCTGGGCCTGAAACGATGCTAAAACTCGGCGGCAGTCTCGAGCTTGTTATGGCGCTAATGTTGAAGGCCGGGTCACCGAACGTTTTGTTTGGCAAGGGATCGAAGGTAATTGTCTGGTTCGCTTTTGCTGCGGTGAACGGTTGGTCGATGTTCGGAGCCGCACTAAAGTTTTCGTTCCCGCCTTGAGCCGCTTGGATAATCACAACTCCAGCGCCCGTAATCGTCACGGTGTTGCCGGCGATGGAGGCCGGCCCGGAAACTAGACTGAAATTCACCGGCAAACCCGAGCTGGCGGTGGCCACAATTCCAAACGGAGAATCACCAAACGTTTTTGGATCCAGCGTTCCGAACGCGATCGTCTGAGCGGCCTTGTTCACGACGAACTCTTGTTCCGCCGCGGGCGCCGCGTTGAAATTGTCGTTGCCCGCTTGCGTGGCGCGGATCCGAACGTTGCCCGCGCCAGTAATCGTCACGGTGTTGCCGATGACGGTTGCGGGACCGGCCACGACGCTGAAACTCACTGATAGGCTGGAGCTAGCCGTTGCCGTGATTGTGAAAGGAGTATCTCCAAAAGTCTTAGTGCTCGGCGCCGGGAAAGTGATCGTTTGGTTGGCTTTCGCCACATTGAGTTGCTGCTCCACGTTGGGTGCGGCGTTGTAATTGTCGCTGCCAGTTTGCGAGGCCCGTATCACAGCGAGTCCGGCGTCCGTAACCGTCACAACATTCCCGGCAATCGTGGCCGGCCCTGACACGACGTTGAATGTGACGGGCAAGCCCGAACTGGCCGCCGCTGTGATGGAAAACGGTGCGTTTATGGAAATCAATGGAGGCAGTGTACCGAACGTAATCGTTTGATTGGCCTTGGCTACGGTGAAGGACTGATCCGCGTTCGGCGCGGCATTATAGTTGTCGTTGCCCACCTGAGACGCGCGCACCGTGACTGTCCCGGCGCCAGTGATCGATACCGTATTGCCGGCGATTGTTGCCGGCCCTGAGAGAATGCTGAAGGTTATTGCCAAGCCGGAACTGGCGGTGGCGTTCACGGCGAATGAAGAGTCACCAAATACTTTTCCGCTCAGTGGCCCAAAGGTGATGGTTTGGTTGCCTTTGCCCACCGTGAAAATCTGATCCGCATTGGGGGCCGCATTGTAGTTTGCGTTGCCAGCTTGCGCGGCTCGAACCACGACCGCGCCAACGCCGGTCATTGTGACTGTACTGCCAGCAATCGTCGCCGGTCCTGTGGCAATGCTGAAAGTAATGGGCAAGCCCGAACTGCTGGTCGCGCTCACCACAAAAGGAGGATCACCGAGCGCCTTGCTGCTCAATGTGCCGAAAGTGATCGTTTGATCTGCTTTCGCGACTGAAAATGACTGATCGACACTCGGAGCGGCATTGTAACTATCATTGCCGGGTTGAGACGCCCGCACCGTCACGGTGCCTGCGCCAGTCAGGGTAATGATGCTTCCGGAGATCGTTGCCGGGCCCGACAGCACACTGAAGCTCACCGACAACCCGGAGCTCGCCGCCGCACTCACACCGACAGGACCGTCGCCAAACGTCTTGCCCGTCAACGCTGGAAAATTGATCGTCTGGTCCCCTTTCGTCACGGTGAAGGATTGATCGACGCTCGACGCGGCGTTGTAGTTATCATTGCCGCCTTGCGATGCTCGCACGGTCACGAGGCCTACGCCGGCCAACGTGACCGTGCTGCCCGAAATCGCCGCTGGTCCGGACAAAATGGAGAAATCAACCGACGAACCGGAACTGGCGGTTGCAGTGACGGCAAATGGACCGCTCCCTAGTGTTCGGTTCGATAACGTCCCAAAGGATATGCTCTGGCTGCCTTTCGCCACGGAGAACGATTGGTCCACGCTTGAAGCGGCATCATAATTGTCATTGCCGCTTTGCGACGCGCGAATGGTCACCGTGCCCGCGCCATTCAGGAAAACCTGGTTGCCGGACACCGACGCAGGTCCTGATACGACGCTAAAGCTGACCGTCAAACCCGAACTGGCCGTCGCCGCCACTGTGAATGACGGATCTCCAAACGTTTTTCCACTGAGCGACGGGAACGAAATGCTTTGCGAGGATTTGCTCACGGCAAAGGATTGGTCCACGCTCGAGGCCGCGTTGTAGTTGTCATTGCCGCCCTGTGACGCGCGCACCGTTACATTTCCAGCACCCGTTAACGTCACTGTGTTTCCGGAAATCACGGCAGGCCCAAAAACAACGCTGAAGCTTGCGGGCAATCCTGAACTTGCAGACGCGTTCACAGTGAACGGAGGATCGGTGCGGTTCTTATTCGAAAGGCCGGCAAATGTGATGCTTTGGCTCGCTTTGGCGACTGTAAAGGATTGGTCTGCATTAGGCGCGGCGTCGAAGGTGTCGTTGCCGTTTTGCGAGGCCCTCACGGTCACGGTGCCGCCGCCATTGATCGTAATGGTGTTGCCGGAAATGGAAGCGGGACTCCCTGAGACCAGGCTGAAACTTACGGGCAGCCCCGAACTGGCCGTCGCACTGACCGTGAAAGGCCCATCCCCGAAGAACTTGTTACCCAAAGCCGCAAAACTAATCGTCTGACTCCCTTTGCCGATCGCGAACGTCTGATCGACATTCGCCGCCTCATTGTAAT